>NZ_CAKVZL010000062.1:0-13064 GCF_934835595.1 Eubacterium sp. AF15-50 | reverse complement strand
CCTCAACCACATAACCGCCGACTCCGCCGATTCCAAAAACTGCAACTTTTGCATTTGCAAGCCGTTCCATATTATCTGCACCCAGCAGTAACTGGGTTCTTGAAAACTGATTCAACATATCCTGTGCTTTTCTCCTGTTATTTCCTTAATGGCATTATTGGTATCCTCAATTTCTTTTTTTGCCTCATTATATCCGGTTTTTGCCAAATCTATGTGGGTATACGTATGATTTCCAATTACATGCCCGTCTTTTTTCATTCGCTTCACTATCTTTTCAGAATAAGAAATCCTCTCTCCTGTAAGAAAGAATGTTGCCTTGACTCCCCTTTTTTTTAGTCCTTTTAATAGTTTTTCCGTATATTTTGTGCTTGGTCCGTCATCAAATGTTAATGCCACCCTTGGAATGGTACCTTTCATGTCACTTATATTTAAATTTGCTTCACTGGTTTTTACGGATTCCTTATTATCAGGTACTTTTCCAAAAATAAAACATATTATTAAAATGCATAAAATAATTACTTCTGTTACAATTACAACCGTCGTTTTTTTCATTTTCTACCATTATTAGTCTTTATTAATTATCATATTCAAAAATGGCTGCATTTAGACATAAATCTAATGCAGCCATTCCTGTTATATTCTGACTAATTATTTAGCTGTTCTCATTGCATTTAAAATTGCCAGTACACAAACACCTACATCTGCAAAAACTGCAGCCCACATAGTTGCTATACCAACTGCCGCTAATACAAGAACGGCAACTTTTACTACTAATGCAAAGATAATATTCTGCTTTGCTATAGACAGGGTTCTTCTTGATATTTTAATTGCCTTTGTAATATTTTTCGGATTATCATCCATTAATACAATATCCGCCGCTTCAATTGCAGCATCGCTTCCCATGGCTCCCATGGCAATTCCCACGTCTGCTCTGGCAAGAACCGGTGCATCATTTACACCATCTCCCACAAATGCCAATGTTTTGCTCTCCTTTAAAAGTTTCTCTACATGAGATACCTTGTCTGCCGGAAGTAATTCTGAATGAACTTCGTCAATTCCTAATTCCTTAGCAATGCTGTCTGCGATTTCTTTTCTGTCACCTGTAAGCATTACCGTCTTTTTAACACCTAATTCCTTTAATTTCTTAATTGTCTCCTTAGATGTTTCCTTAATTTGATCCTCAATCAGGGCATATCCTAAATATTGTCCGTCAACAGTTACATATACAACCGTTGCTGCACCTTGTGCATTATCACTGGCAATACCAAACTGATCCATAAGTTTCTTATTTCCTGCAAGAATAGTGCTTCCGTCTAACTGTGCTTTTATGCCTTTTCCATGTATTTCCTCTATGGAAATTTCATTCTGTCTTGCCTCAATATCAAAGTAGGCTTTTGAATCAGTAATCTTCAATGCGTCCTTTAATGATTTTGCAATAGGATGATTTGAATATATTTCCGCAATAACTGCCGCCTTTAAAAATTCTAAATCGGACAACTTTGAGTTTATTTTGCTAACCTTGAAAATTCCTTTTGTTAAAGTTCCTGTTTTATCAAATACGATTGTGTCACATCCTGATATTTTTTCTAAGTAATCGCTTCCCTTTACCAGAACACCTTTAGTAGATGCAGCACCTATTCCTGCGAAGAAGCTAAGGGGTACTGATATTACCAGGGCACAAGGACATGATACAACTAAAAATGTTAAAGCACGGTAAATCCATGGCTGCCATGTTTTGGCAAAATCAGCAATGTTTCCACCTAATACGAAGCTTACAACAAGGGGAGGTATTATAGCTAATACCACTGCACATGCAACAACAATCGGTGTGTACACCTTTGCAAATCTTGTAATAAATCTTTCTGTTTTTGCTTTCTTACCACTTGCATGTTCAACTAATTCAAGTATCTTTGAAACTGTTGATTCACCAAATTCTTTTGTTACTTTAATTGTAAGGGCTCCATTTATACTAATTGAACCACTGATTATATCATCTCCTGCCATCGTTTCTCTTGGAAGACTTTCTCCTGTAAGAGATGATGTATCAATACTTCCCTGACCACTTATAACCACACCGTCAAGAGGAACCTTTTCTCCCGGTTTTACAATGATTGTATCACCTATTTTTACTTTGTCAGGTGATACTTTTTCATATGAGCCATCTTTCTTTAAAAGATTTGCATAATCCGGTCTGATATCCATTAAATCTGTAATGGAATCTCTTGATTTATCAACGGCGTAATCCTGGAATAATTCACCTACCATGTAGAATAACATTACGGCACATGCTTCAGGATACTGTCCTACGAAAAATGCTCCCAAACTTGATACCGTCATAAGGAACTGCTCATCCATAGCTTTTCCTTTAAAAAGATTTTTTATGGCATTTAATACAATATCTCTTGCTGTTAAAAGATATATAAGGAGATATGTTATAAGCTGTGCCATGTCAATGTCTATGGTTTTAAACAATCCCGGAATATGAAATATCACCATGGCAATTAAAAATACCACAACTCCCGCTACTGTTTTTCTTAAGTCAATTTCTGCACCATCTTCGCAACAGTCACATCCATGGCTATGTCCGTGATGATCATGATCGTGACCGCATGAGCAATGATTATGATCGTGATGATGTTCATGGTCATGGTCATGACCACATGAACAGTGGTCATCATGGCTGTGACTAGCACTTCCACCTTCATGACTACGTTCATTTTTTCTGTTTATTATGTTGTCATATAAATTCATTGTCCTTCCTCCTAATTAATTATTGTAGCGCCCCCTCCCTTCGGTCAGCGGCATTTCGTCGGAAACATTTATAGAAAATGAACTTCGTTCATTTTGTTTCCTCCTCAGATGTAGCGCCCCCTCCCTTCGGTCAGCGGCATTTCGTCGGAAACATTTATAGAAAATGAACTCCGTTCATTTTGTTTCCTCCTACTCCATAACGTGTTCTAGGCCCTGATTTAATATGGACTGGATGTGTCCGTCATCTAATGAATAGTATATAGTTTTTCCCTCTTTTCTGTACTTTACTAACCGCATCTGTTTTAAAATTCTAAGCTGATGTGATACTGCTGACTGTGTAAGTCCTAAACTTTGCCAAATATCACATACGCACAACTCACCTTCTGACAATGCATATAAAATTTTAATTCTGGTGGAGTCGGCAAACACCTTAAAAAATTCTGCCAAATCACAAAGCATACCTTCGTCCGGCATATTTAAGCTTCTGCTTTCTACCACATCATCATGGTGATGATGCTCTCCACAACTCTGTAACTTTTCTTCCATATGATTTACCTGATACTTCTGTGTATCATTCCTTTCTTTTAAACATATGAACCATTGTTCATATGTTATATTATTATATATGCCATAATATGTCAATAGTTTTTTGCACAAAAAAAGAAACTGCCATGGGACATTTTTATTTATCAACATGACAGTTTCAATATGATGAAATTACTACTTTTTAACTTTTACCGTTTTTACTTTACTCCACTTTCCAAAATATTTTATACCCTTTATGCTACCTCAATATAGCTTTATCTTATACCAGATACTATGATTATATAAGGTGTAATATTTTTATTTCAGTGTTATTTTTTTAAATGTTAAGACTTTCACATACTACCTTTGAAACATAAGAAAATCCCTTTATTATTCCAAGATTTTTCGGTTTAATATTTTTATTGTAAATTAGCAAAGGAACGTATTCTCTTGTGTGATCCGTAGTCATTGTAAACGCCGGATCACAGCCATGGTCGGCTGTAATTATCAGCAAATCCTCATCCCTTAACTGTTCCATAAATCCACCTAAAAATCTGTCAAACTCCGTTGCCGCATTAGCGTAACCTTCAATATTTCTTCTGTGACCATACAGCATATCAAAGTCAACTAGATTAAGGAAACACAAGCCGTTAAAATCTTCTTTTGCAACCTGAGCGATTTTTTCCATTCCCTCCTGATTTCCTGTGGTGCGATAAAATTTAGTTATTCCTCTGTTATTAAAAATATCAACAATTTTTCCAATGCTTATAACTTCTTTTCCGGAATTAGTTATCTTGTCAAGCATTGTATCCGCAAATGGAGACAATGCAAAATCATGACGTCTGGTGGTACGTTTAAAATCATCCTTATTCGTACCCTCAAAAGGTCTTGCAATAACTCTTCCCACAGCCATATCTCCTATTAGCATTTCTCTTGCCATACGGCAATATTCATATAATTCTTCTACAGGAACTATCGACTCATTAGTTGCAATCTGACACACACTATCTGCACTGGTGTACAAAATCAACGCTCCCGTTTTCATATGCTCCTCACCATAATCCTTTATTACCTCCGTTCCTGAATATGGCTTGTTGCATAAGCATTTTCTTCCTGTTTTCTTTTCAAATTCTTTTACAAAACTATCCGGAAAGCCCTGTGGGAAAGTTGGCATAGGTTTATGACTTACAAGTCCTGCTAATTCCCAGTGTCCAATAATAGTATCCTTTCCCATGCTTTCTTCCTGCATTTTTCCATACATTCCTATTGGATTTTCAACGCCTTCCTTATAATCCGTACCTTCAACATTAAACAATCCAAGTTTAGTCATATTGGGGCAGTTAAATTTAGGACTGCCACTTATGGTTCTAAGAGTATTGGCTCCTACGTCTCCGAATTTATCAGCATCCGGTGCCTCCCCTATTCCAAAGCTGTCTAAAACAATTAAAAACACTCTCTTCATTTTTGTTTCCTCCTTATATTCTCAGGGCCAAATCCCAAGGGTAATATTTCCTTTAATTTGAATATTTTATAATTATTCTCATTAACTGCCAATATTATTTCAAATGATTCAGGATTACAAAATTCCATCATCACCTGCCTGCAAACGCCACAGGGTGCTGTCATCTCTTCTATTTTTCCTCCTTTTCCTCCAACAATACATATTCCCATAAACTCCCTTTCTCCCTGACTTATGGCTTTGAAAAATGCCGTACGTTCAGCACAGTTTGTAGGAGTGTATGCTGCATTTTCAATATTACATCCCGTGTATAACTTTCCTGTTTTTGACATGAGCACCGCTCCTACCTTAAAATCAGAGTAAGGGGCGTATGAATATTTTATCTGCTCTATTGCCAGGTTAATCATGTTTTTTATTGTATCTGTGTTAATATCGGTCATAACTTATCTCCCTTAATTTTTATGACTTCATTATACCACTTTTTTTGTTATTTATCTTGCTATAGTTCCTCCCCAATTATACTTTACTTCTTTGTAATTACTATCAACAACTGTTAATATATCCTCATATAAATACCTGTGACCTGCATATGTAGACATTAATGCATTATCATATAGTTTTTTTGCCACATCATATATGGAATAACTATATACTTTACTATAAAGGTAACTACCATCAGATAGTTTTGCATAAGCTCTTACATAATACTTTCTTGTATATGCAGCCACTGTTGTTCCGTTGTCACACATTGTCATAACATAATTTACAGCCGTTTCAGATGATGAATACTGTTTATTAATAATTCCATTTTCTGTTGCCTTCACTGTGGAAATATATTTACTTTCACTTCCAACATACATATCATCTTCACTTACACCATTTTCATCTACACCGTAAACGTTGCCAAATTCAATCACTTCCATGCCGTCTATTTGCGGCTCCACGGTGGATACTGTTCTAATTCCCTTTAATACATTGCTAATCTGAAATCCCTGAACATTAACCTTATCTGATATGTTTTGCTGCTGATTCTCTATTAGTTCAATTTCTGATAACTGTAATATGTTTCCACTGTTTATTTCCAAAAAGCAAATTGCGAAATAGCAATACTTTCCCGGATTCTTTGATTTAAAAATAGTTCCTGTATAATTTTTAGCCGGTAAATTTCCATCTGACACAGCATCAATTATATTCCAGTTTTTTCCATCATTTGAACCCTTTAATATCCATTTTACGGGATTTCTTCCAGGATTATTTTGTGTGTCATTTGCAGTATATAAAACATATTCATCTATGGAAACCGGTTTAGTTGTCTTCCACTTTATATTTGCCGGTATGGTTTCCGTACAATATTTCGTGGATGTTGAACCGTCAAATGCCATATATGCATTTTCTGTTCTTATGGCATTTCCTGCATTCTTTGATGATACCGGTGAACCATTTACAGACACTGTTATTAACTCATCTCTTAATTTTTTTCCCTTTTCAATATCACTATCACTTCCTATTACGGCATTTTTCCCATTTACTTCGCTTAAATTACCACCTGGTGCATCAAAATCTATTCCCAGCTCTTTTCTATAATTATCATAGGTACTCATTTGTATTCCGTTATCTGTTGTTATTTTGTAGGTATATTCCCCTGCAAATATTGCTTTAGTTGCACCTGCATCTAAAATATCCTGCAATTTTTGTTTGTTACCGCTATTAAGCCCTGCATTTTCTTCCGAATTAGGACATATAGCATATTTTGCACCAATGGCTTTATATAAAGATGTAAGGCGGTTATATCCATGATGGGCAACCTGAACCATATCACTTTTTAGCTCATTTCCGTACATTTTTTCCAATTGGTCACTTTTTTTAATATCCCCTAGCAACATAAGACTTTTTCCGTTTATTGTAATCTTAAGCACTGTGGATGCTGTATTCATGTCACCGCCTAAAGTGGTTTTTCCATCAGTACTTACCCAATCTTCATGAGTACACATTACGTCAAAATTAACCCCCTGCATTGAAAACCTCTGTCCTGTATGAAGAGATACATGATTAACATTTGGAAAATATGTGTTAAATGCCTTTTTCATTTTAAAGGTTCCCCCATCATAACCACCTACGACTCCATATGCCGGGAAATTAAACAACACACTTTCCACATCGATGTAGTCATGATACATTGTTACAAATTGATGTGCCCCAAAAACGTGATCTCCATGGGCATGTGAGAAAAACCATCCTCTTATTTTAACTTTATCATTTTCGGAGGTATTTGTTATTTTTCTCATAAAATTAAGTTCAGCTGCCATTGCCTCCTTTGATGACTGCCTTTCATGTCCACTGTCAATTAAGAACAGACTGTTATCTGCCAGCTTTATTATAAACATCATACCACAATCTATCTGCCAGTAATCCGTTACACTGGTAGTTGATTCTCCTTTAGTGTAATCTATGCTATACATATACATTTCTGTTTCACTGTCACCTGTCAGTTTTGTGCTGATGTTTGAAAGCAATGTATTTGAAGCATAATCGCATATTACCCTTACTTCATTTTTACTATAAGTATAATATATATAGTATATACGTCCAGCTTTAGTTAAAGTATAATACATATTGTTTTCCATCTCTCTCTTGCTCGTTTTCCCGTACCCTCTGCACACTAACTTGTCTACATAATCCTCAAAAGTGCTCCTACTTGTATCTTTTATTACAACCATCTTTGCATCCTCTGATGTGGTTCCATTTTCATCACTTGCCATACCCGGGCCACAATTATAAATGTTATCAGAAACCACTCCGTCAATGTATTTTGGCATATTTTCTAACTTAACATCTACTGTATCATTATCTGTGGGATTGCTTTCATATACAGCGTTTTTTTCAAAATAAAGCACCGGATAACCCCCCTGACTGTTTTTCCTATAGGCACTTGCACCCTCAGTATAAGCTGTTATTTTATTATACAATTCAGTTGAATTTTGAAATGTTTCTCCTGCTGTACCTGCTGTTGCATTACTATTTAATTCTGTTTCATATTCACTTCTGCCTGACATATAGAAATTTTTAAATTCTCCATTAGAAGGATTTCTAACTACACATATTTCTGCCTCAAGTTTTTTCTCACTGGCATTATAGCAATATAATACAGACAACTTGTTATCAGATGACAGGTTTGCATAACCAAATATTCCAAAATAATTTCCATATCCGTTTCTTGCCAATGTATTTCCATTATCAGTGTATTCCACTACATTTCCCACATTGTAACAATATCTTATTTTTCCACTCTTAACATATCCTATAATTCCTGCTGCTCTTTCCCCTTCTGTTTTATATACCTCTATATTACCTTTATTGGCACAATAACTTATATCAACATATGTAGAATTTTCATTAACGGAAGTTTGTCCCACAATTCCACCTATATTGTCCTTACCGCCATTTACAATAATCTCACCATTATTAATGGTTCTTGCTACTTTAACACCACTTTTAGCAACCACTAACCCTACTATTCCTCCAACAGCTCCTGATGTACCGTTGTTATAATCATTTTCCCCTCTTTGGGCTGACATGGCATTAACATTTATCTCACCATTATTCACAGAATTTTCAATGGTACTTTCCTTTTGTTCATTTTTCACACCTCCTGCTATTCCACCTACATTTAGCGCCTCTTTCGTTCCTGTGGCATTAATTGCTACATCCGTTGTACAGTCATATATATATCCTCCTGATAGTACAGCTGAAATTCCTCCTACATATCCACCTGCCACAGAAACATTTATACTTCCTGTAACAACCAAATTATGTATTTCTCCTGAAACATAATTAAACAGGCCTATTTTCTCTATCTCCTCCGTTGAATCCGTCCTGTTAATTCCTATCTTTATAGAATGTCCATTTCCATTAAATTCCCCTGAATAAGGTTCTGTTTCAGTTCCAATTCCCTGAAAATTTTCATATCCTGATAAATCAATGTCACTAGTAAGTATATAGTCCTTACCGGGATTTTCTTTTGCCCACATTAATTCCTTTGCACTTGAAATCTGATATGTACCATCAACCATTTTCGGTTGTGATAATTCATTTTCATCCGCCATTACATTCATACTTTTAAAGTCATGGGATATCCCTGAAAACATCTGAAAAACCGTGGCAATAATTACTATATAAGCCAATATTCTATTCTTCATAACAACTCTCCTCTCTTATGATAATAATATACTTAAATTATATAATGTTGTTTTTTCTTATTAAAGGCTTCTAATTTTATAATTGTTTCTTTTTTCAATGTGTTCCCACGTTATTTTCAACTTTTATAAAAAAAGCAGTTGTGGTATTTAATGGATATTTCACCATTAACACTCCAACTGCTAAATTAATTCTTTATATCATTTCATTCGTAAATTATTTACCGCTTGTAGCCTTAAGTCTTGTCATTGCTCTTGCAAGAGATGCTCTGGAGTGGTAATACTCCTGGATACTCTGCTTCTGTCTCAATTGCTCCTGAGCTCTTTCTTTTGCTTCCTCAGCCCTTACCTTATCGATTTCTTCCGGCCTCTCTGCAGTTTCCACCAAAACCGTAACTCGGTTATTTATGGTTTCAACAAAGCCTGCACCAACTACAACTGTTTCGTAGTCTTTTTCTCCGTCTTTTTTGAACTTCAAGACTCCATTTTCCACGGCACTTACCATATTTTCATGGTGTGCCATAATTTCTTCCTGACCGTCATGTGCCGGCACAATAACCGATGAGCATTTTCCCGAAAAGAACACTCTGTTTGCGGCAATTATATTTAAATTAAATGTATTTGTTGCCATATGTTACCCCATTCCGTTTTCATTTGAAAACAATGTATTATGATGTGAGTATCAAAAGCCAATTTTGTAACATTATTCAGCCATACTTTCAGCTTTTTTCTTTACATCTTCAATAGTTCCTACGTTAAAGAATGCATTCTCAGGATATTCATCCATCTCGCCGTCAATTATAGCCTTAAAGCCCTTTATTGTCTCGCTAAGAGGAACATATACACCTTTAACCCCTGTAAAGTTTTCTGCCACATGGAATGGCTGTGACAAAAACTTCTGGATTTTTCTTGCTCTATATACAAGCATTTTATCATCTTCTGATAACTCTTCCATACCAAGAATTGCGATAATATCCTGTAATTCCTTGTATTTCTGAAGAATTTCCTGAACCTTACGTGCTACATCATAATGTTCTTTTCCAACAATATCTTCCTCTAATATACGTGATGTAGACTCCAAGGGATCAACTGCCGGGTAAATACCCTGTTCAACAATCTTTCTTGATAAAACTGTTGTAGCATCCAAATGGGCAAATGTTGTAGCAGGTGCCGGGTCAGTTAAGTCATCAGCCGGCACATATACTGCCTGTACTGATGTAATTGAACCATTCTTTGTAGAGGCAATTCTTTCCTGAAGTTCACCCATTTCATTGGCAAGGGTTGGCTGATAACCTACCGCTGACGGCATACGTCCTAAAAGGGCTGATACCTCTGAACCCGCTTGGGTAAATCTGAAAATATTATCTATAAACAATAATACATTCTGATGTTCCACATCTCTAAAATATTCTGCCATTGTAAGTCCTGTTTCAGCAACACGCATACGTGCTCCAGGTGGCTCGTTCATCTGTCCGAACACTAAGGCTGTTTTTTCCAGAACCCCTGACTCTTTCATTTCTGTCCACAAATCATTACCTTCACGGGATCTTTCTCCAACACCTGTGAATATGGAATATCCGCCATGCTCAGTTGCTACGTTGCTGATAAGTTCCTGAATAAGCACTGTCTTACCAACACCGGCACCACCGAACAAACCGATTTTACCACCTTTTGCATATGGTGCTAACAAATCAATAACCTTAATTCCTGTCTCTAATATTTCCTGTGCAGGATTTTGTTCTTCAAAGCTAGGTGCTTCTCTGTGAATTACCCATTTTTCTTCACTGTCAGGCTGCTCGCCACCATCTATTGCCTCTCCTAATACGTTAAAGAGACGACCTAATGTTTTTTCACCAACAGGTGTCTTTATACCACTTCCCGTTGCCACTACTTCCATGTCTCTTGAAAGTCCCTCACTTGACGCTAACATTACACAACGTACAACATCATTTCCTATATGCTGTGCCACTTCCATAACACATTTTTTGTCACCGTTTTGTACTTCTAATGCATCTTTAATTGCCGGAAGCTTTCCGTTTTCAAAGACAACATCCACAACAGGACCTAAAACCTGTACTATTTTTCCTGTTTCCATATAAAATGTTCCTCCATTTTATGAATCTTAACTGTAGATAAATTCTATGTATTATGCTACTTTTTCTTTTTCTGAGACTTTGCACCTGCTATTACCTCGGTAATTTCCTGAGTAATGGCAGCCTGTCTTGCACGATTGTATAAAATACTTAATTCATGCAACATATCTTTAGCACTTTTAGTTGCAGCTTCCATAGCCATCATTCTTGCATTTTGTTCGCAGGAATAACTTTCAACTAAAGCACCATATACAAAACCTTCAATATATCTTGGAACAATTCTGTTCATAACCTCCTCCGGCGATGGTCTGAAGGATACCTGCTCTATAGGTATTCCTGCCGGAATCTGAACCTGAAAGTCTGCTTTTTTAAGAGGAAGTAACTGTAAAAGCTCCGCCTCTTCCTTTATTGGACTAACCATCTTTGTATATATAATATATATTTCATCAAGTTCACCCTTTATATATGAAAGAAGTAATTCCTCCGTAATGTTTCTTGCCCTGTTTAAGGTAGGATTCTGAACTGTGTAATGAAACTGCTTATCAATATGGCATCCTCTTTTTTCAAAATAATGCCTTCCTACCTCTCCCAATACAAAAAGCTTGTGCTTCTTCTGACTTTTCAGATGTTCTTCTGCAATTTTTAATATGTTATGATTGTATGAACCTGCAAGTCCTTTATCCGCCGTAATAACAATGTACCCGGCTCTCTTTTCTTCAGGACTTTTTTCACTTGTTCTAAAAAATATGCTTTCCATATCCGGAACATGTCTTAAAATTCGCCCCATCTGAGACTGTAACGCGTAAAAATAAGGTTCCGTATCTTCCAGCATTTTCTTTGATTTTTTTAACTTTGACGAGGAAATCATATACATTGCATTTGTTATTTTAAGTGTATCATTGATACTCGCCATTCTCTCCTGAATTTCCTTTGTGTTTGCCATTTCTGACCTCTCTTACTTCAAAAATCCATCAATTACTTAGTAGCCTTATATTCATCAGCTGCTGCTAATATTGCCTTTGACAATTCATCTGATAAATCTTTTTTGGTCTCTATTTCCTCTGAAATTTCCGGATGCTTCAAATCAATATAATTTAATACTTCTCCGCAATATGACTTAACTTCATCAGTTGGAATATCATCAAAAACTCCATTATTTGCCATATGCAGTATAAGAACCTTTTCATGTAATGAATAAGGCTTACACAGCTTCTGCTTCAATAATTCCATAAGAGCTTTTCCGTGATTAAGCTGTTTCTTTGTAGTTTCGTCCAAATCTGATGAAAACTGGGTAAACACTTCCATTTCCCTATACTGTGCCAAATCAATTCTTACGCTTCCTGCTGCTTTCTTCATTGCCTTAGTCTGTGCCGCACCACCTACACGGGATACGGAAAGACCAACGTTTACTGCCGGTCTCATACCTGAGAAGAATAAGTTGCTTTCAAGGAATATCTGACCATCAGTAATTGAAATAACGTTTGTAGGAATATATGCTGACACATCTCCTGCCTGAGTTTCAATAATAGGAAGGGCTGTTATGGAACCGCCACCTAATTCATCACTTAACTTACTTGAACGCTCCAACAATCTTGAATGAAGGTAGAATACGTCTCCCGGATATGCCTCACGTCCCGGTGAACGCTCTAACAATAATGATATGGCTCTGTATGCTACCGCATGCTTTGATAAATCATCGTATACAATAAGTACGTCTTTTCCCTGATGCATAAAATACTCTGCCATGGCTGTACCTGCATATGGTGCTATGTACTGTAATGATGCTGCATCACTGGCTGTAGATGACATTACTATGGAATAATCCATTGCCCCATGAGTTTCTAACGTTGAAACTATCTTTGCTACAGTTGATGCCTTCTGTCCAATGGCAACATATATACATATAACATCCTTGCCCTTCTGATTGATTATGGTATCTGTGGCAATGGATGTTTTTCCTGTCTGTCTGTCACCGATAATCAACTCTCTCTGACCACGTCCAATAGGGAACATTGAGTCAATGGACAAAATTCCTGTTTCCAT
>NZ_CAKVZL010000061.1:0-13096 GCF_934835595.1 Eubacterium sp. AF15-50 | reverse complement strand
GTTAAAACCATAGGAGTAAGGGTCATGGAAATATGGTTAGCATATTCAGGTAAAGTCTTTTTAGCCATAACAGACCATGCAGGACAACATGAAGTACCAAGCCATGACAAATGTTCAGGAACCTCTTTTATGAAATCAGCTGCTTCCTGAATAGCACAAAGGTCGGCACCGATTGCTACCTCTTCCATTTCTTCAAAACCTACAGCTTTAAGGGCAGCCCTTACCATGGCAGGAGTAACCTCGTCACCGAATTGCTTTACAAAGGAAGGGGCAATGGCTGCATATATAGGAGTATCACTTTTCAGTGCCAGCACTGTCTGGAAAATCTGGCTTTTATCCACAATAGCACTAAAAGGACAACTTACAAGACACATACCACAGGACACACACTGGTCATAATCGATGTCAGCTCTGCCGTATTCATCAGATTTAATGGCATTCATGCCACAGGCAGCTGCACAGGGACGTTCCTGTTTAATAATTGCATTGTAAGGGCATGCATTTAAACACTTGCCACATTTTATACATTTATCCTGGTCAATAACGGAATGACCATTTTCCATATGGATAGCTTTCTTTGGACAAACCTCAACGCATGGATGCTCAATACATCCCTGACATCCGTTGGTTACGAAAATCTTTTTTTCAGGGCATGCATGACATGCAAATTTTATAATGTTAATAAGAGGAGGGTCATAATACTTTTCATCAATGGCACTGGCATCTATTCCATCTGAAAGTGGTGCATGCTCAGACACTTTTCTAATAGGAAGTCCAATGGTAGCACGAAGACGTTCTCCTACAATGGCACGTTCAATAAAAATGTTATTGTAATATTTTCCAATTTCACCGGGAATGATTTTGTAAGGCAGTTCTTCAATTCGTGTGAAATCTCCGCCTTCAAAAGCCATTCTTGCAACTTCCGTAAATACCTTATGACGTATCTCCGTCTTGTTTGAATAAATTCCTCTCATGTATTTCTCCATTTCATATAATTCAAATAAAAAACAGTCATAAAAACTATTATTAATTATAACATAGCATACAAAATAAGCACAAGTAAAATATAGTTAATTTTTTAACAATATAAAACCTAAATCGGAAGGTGCCGGTGCAAATTATGAAACATTAGGGTATTTTTTTAGAAAAATATTTAATTTCGAATTTGTGGTTGAAATTTTCCTTTATAGAGTTGTATTATATGTTGTGGCGATAATGAGAATAGAAGAAAATGAAATTATAAAGGAAAAAAGAAATGACAAATATGAATGAGAAAATTGAAAATCCCTTAGGAACGGAACCAGTGGGGAAGCTGCTTAGAAAATTTGCAGTTCCAAGTATTATATCAATGCTTGTAATGTCTTTGTACAATATAGTAGATCAGATCTTTATAGGACAGTGTGTAGGAGAGTTAGGAAATGCTGCCACTAATGTTGCCTTTCCCTTTACCACCTTATGTATTGCTACGGCACTGGCTTTTGGAATAGGTGGAGCTTCAGGATTTAATTTAAACTTAGGTGCAGGAGAAAAGGAAAAAGCACCATATTTTATAGGCGTAAGTGCTTCAATGATGTTTATTATCGGTGTTGTTCTGTCTGTTGTGGGACTTACGGCATTAAAACCCCTACTTTTATTCTTTGGTTCAACAGATACGGTATTACCGTATGCCATGGAATATACAAAATATCTGGCATTGGGATTTCCTTTTGCCATTATTTCATCTGGTGGTTCACATTTAGTAAGAGCAGACGGAAGTCCGAAGTTTTCCATGGCCTGTAACCTTGTAGGCGCCATTGTAAATGTAATTTTAGATTACCTTTTTGTTATGGTATTTAACTGGAAAATGGCAGGAGCAGCAATAGCTACTGTAATAGGACAAATTTTAGCTTCAATTATGGTTATATGGTACTTGATTCATTTTAAAACCATTAAGCTTCACGGAAAGCATTTTGTACCACAACTTAAGATAGTAGGAAGAACTGTACATCTTGGAATGGCACAGTGCTTAAATCAGCTGGCAATTATGTTTGTTCAGGTTGTAATGAATAAATCACTGACATATTACGGTGCCCTTAGCCCTTATGGTGCGGACATTCCCCTTGCCTGTACGGGAATTGTAATGAAGGTTAATCAGGTGTATTTCTCCATATGTATAGGTGTGGCACAGGGAATACAGCCTATTGCCAGTTTTAACAGGGGAGCAGGTAAAAATGACAGAGTTAAAAAGACCTATAAGCTTGCCGTTTCCTGCAATACAATTATTTCAACTATTGCATTTATAATATTCCAACTGTTCCCAAGACAGATAATAAGCATATTCGGTTCAGGAAGCCCTGAATATTTTAGGTTTTCCATTAACTTTTTCAGAATATTTTTATTTATGACTTTCTTAGACGGAATACAGCCAATAACATCAACATTTTGTACTGTTATAGGGGAACCAAACAAGGGAACATTTTTGTCTCTTACAAGACAGGTTATATGCTTTATACCACTTATGATTGTGTTACCATATATTTTCCACAACTTTGGCTATTTAGGCATAGATGGTATGATGTATGTTGCACCGATATCCGACTTTTTAGCAGCAGTACTGTCGTTAATTGTAATTAAAAAGGTGTTTAAAAAGTTAGTTTAGAACATTTTGTATGAGGGAAAACTATAATTGGAGATTTTGTAAAAAAAAGAAGAAATATTTCAGAAATGTTGCAATTGCCACTGTACAAAATGGAATATGTTGTGCTATAATGCTTTAAGCATATACAAGATATAGTATTCGAGCTTGAGAGGGAGAAAAGATGGAAGTTTTATTGAGAAAGGTAATTAAACGAAACGGTCAGGAAGTTTCATTCGACGTTAACAAGATTCTTAATGCTATAAGGAAGGCAAATAACGAGATTGCCCCTATACATAAGTTAAACGAGTATCAGATTGCGGCAGTGGGAAATCTTGTTGTTGACCAGATTGAAAAATCAAACCATGCAGTAGCAGTTGAAGATATTCAGGACATGGTAGAGAGAGGCATCATGGAGATGCGTGGATATGAGGTAGCCCAGAAGTACGTAAGATACAGATATACACGTGAATTAGCCAGAAAAGCCAACACAACAGATGATGGAATTTTGTCTCTTATTGATCAGATTAATGAAGAAGTTAAACAGGAAAATTCCAACAAGAATCCTACAATTAACTCCACCCAGAGAGATTATATGGCAGGTGAAGTCAGCAAGGATTTAACTAAACGTATTTTATTGCCGGAGGATATTGTTCAGGCTCATGAGCAGGGAATTATACATTTCCATGATTCCGACTATTTTGCACAGAAGGAGCACAACTGTGACTTAATTAATTTAGAGGATATGCTTCAAAATGGAACATGCATATCCGAAACTAAAATAGATACACCTCACAGCTTTTATACAGCCTGCAATGTTACTACACAGATTGTGGCACAGGTTGCCAGCAATCAGTACGGCGGTCAGTCATTTTCATTAGGACATTTGGCACCTTTTGTTCAGGTGAGCAGAGAAAAAATTACCAAAGAAGTTTTAGCTGAAAGAAATGAACTCAACTTGAATTACAGTGATGAGCAGGTAAAACAAATTGCCGAGAGAAGATTAAAGGATGAGATAAACCGTGGTATCCAGACTATTCAGTATCAGCTGATTACTCTTATGACATGTAATGGGCAGGCACCTTTTGTAACAATGTTTATGTATCTTGATGAGGTACCGGAAGGTCAGACCAGGGATGATTTGGCTACCCTTATAGAAGAGGTTTTAAAACAGCGTATTCAAGGTGTTAAAAATGAAAAAGGTGTTTGGATTACACCGGCATTTCCTAAAATTATATACGTTTTAGATGAAGATAATGTTACACCGGATTCAAAATACTGGGCACTTACGGAGCTTGCAGCAAAATGTACTGCCAAGAGAATGGTTCCTGATTATATTTCAGCTAAGGTTATGAAAGAAATGAAGCAGGGATGCGTTTATCCATGTATGGGCTGCAGAAGCTTCCTTACAGTTGAGGACAGCCAGAGAAACGCAGACGGAACCCACAAATTCTATGGACGTTTTAATCAGGGTGTTGTAACCATTAACTTAGTTGATGTGGCTTGCTCATCTAACGGTGACATGGGACTGTTCTGGAAAATTTTGGAAGAAAGACTGGAGTTATGCCACAGGGCACTTAGATGCAGACATGAGAGACTTCTTGGAACACCTTCAGATGTGGCACCTATTTTATGGCAAAACGGTGCTTTGGCACGTCTTAAAAAGGGTGAAACTATTGATAAATTATTATTTAACGGATATTCAACCATTTCATTGGGATATGCAGGTCTTTATGAAATGTGTGTAAGAATGACAGGTAAATCTCACACTACTCCTGAAGGAAAAGAGTTTGCCATTAAGGTTATGCAGAAGTTAAATGATAAATGTGCTGAGTGGAAGGCAGCTGAAAACATCAGCTATTCCGTATATGGAACACCTATGGAATCTACTACCTATAAGTTTGCTAAGTGTCTCCAGAAGAGATTTGGCATTATAAAGGGTGTTACAGATAAAAATTACATTACCAACAGTTATCATGTTCATGTGACAGAAGAAATAGATGCTTTCAGTAAGCTTAAGTTTGAATCAGAATTTCAGAAACTTTCACCGGGTGGTGCCATAAGCTACGTAGAAGTTCCTAATCTTCAGGACAATATCGAAGCAGTAATTGAAGTAATGAAATTTATTTATGACAACATTATGTATGCTGAATTAAATACTAAATCTGATTATTGTGAGTGCTGCGGATACAATGGAGAAATTCAGATTGTATCAGACGAAGAGTCAGGAAAGTTAATTTGGGAATGCCCAAGCTGTGGAAACAGAAATCAGGATAAAATGAGTGTTGCCAGAAGAACATGCGGATACATTGGAACCCAGTTCTGGAATCAGGGAAGAACTCAGGAAATAAAGGATAGGGTACTTCATTTGTAAAAAATAATAGTTATAAAAATAAAGGAGATTGCTGTCGGACAGATGGCAATTTCTTTTTTTTATTTAGTGTGGTATAATAATCACAGTTATGTGCGCGGAATTAAGAGGGAGAGGTATAAAACGATGATAAAAGATCAAATAAGAAATATTATTATTAATGAAGTGGTAAAAAGTCCCGTGGTGGAGAAAATTAAAGAAGGACAGTTATCCTATATGAAATTAATGTCGTATTATAAATGTGCCATTATGGAAATAGAAACAAAGTTCAGGGTTTTAGATGAACAGTTTTCTTTAAGATACGACGATAATCCTATAGAAACCATAAAATCAAGGCTGAAATCCCCTGAAAGCATAATGAAAAAGGTTCAGAAAAAAGGTCTTAAAATGACTACCGATGATATTGAAAAAAATATTACGGATATTGCAGGAATCAGGGTTATCTGTTCCTTTAAGGAGGATATTTATAAACTGGCAAAATGCCTTCTTCAGCAGGATGATATAACATTAATTGAAAAGAAGGATTACATAAAAAATCCTAAGGAAAGCGGTTACAGAAGTCTACATTTAATTGTGGAAGTACCTATTTTTCTGGAAGATGAAAAAAGAGCAATGAAAGTTGAAGTGCAGTTTAGAACCATAGCCATGGATTTTTGGGCAAGTCTTGAACATAAAATGAGATATAAAAAGGATGTAGATGAGGATTTGTTGACAGTATTATCTGAGAAACTCACGGAATGTGCAGAATTAAGTGCCAGCTTAGACGATAAAATGGAAAGTATCAAGAATTTAACAAAAGCTAAATAAAATAAGAAAGCAGGTGTAAATATGTTGTTTAATTTTGATGACATGGAAGAAACAATTCTTCACAACTTTAATGGTGGAAAGAATGACACAAAGGCAAAAATGTTTATTGATGAAAACGTAAAGATACTTTATGGGACATTGGAGCCGGGTTCATCTATTGGTCTTCACACCCATGAAAAAAACAGCGAGACAGTTTATTGCATATCAGGAGAGGCTACTATTATCATGGATGGAAAGACGGAAATATTAAAGCCGGGAATGTGTCATTATTGCCCTATGGGACATACTCATGGAATGGAAAATAAAGGCGATGAAGATTTAGTGATTTTTGCTGTTGTACCAAATCACGAAAAATAAATTTTGTATGTTTTTTATATGAATATTTGAAATAGTTTTAATTTGCATAATATTCACATATTTGATAAAATCGAAACATATCACATATGTAAAGAGGTATGTATATGAACGGCGAATCATTTTATAAAAAAATGCTGCATGACCACAACGCAGTTTATTTTACAAAGGAAAATTTTGACATCCGAAATGACGGAACCATGGATGTTAGCAGTCAGTTACAGGATGCAGTATACTCTGTTGTAAAAAGGCAGGGGTATGGCGTCCTTTTTGTGCCAGAGGGAAAATATCTTATAAGTAAAACAATTTATATACCAAAGGCTGTAAGAATTATAGGATATGGAGAAGAAAGACCGGAGTTTATATTAAAGGATAATGCAGAAGGCTTTAATGAACCGCATCCTGAGCAAAAAGGAGGATACAAGTATCTTTTCTGGTTTGTAAATATGATGGCAGAGGATGAAAGCAAAATAGCTGATGCCAATCCGGGAACCTTTTACAGTGCCATGTCTAATGTAAACATACATCTTGGAAAGGGAAATGGATATGCTATTGCCTTAAGGACTCATTACGCCCAGCACTGTTTTGTTAATCACATTGATATACATGTAGAATCAGGAATGGCAGGTATATATGATGTGGGAAATGAAATGGAGGATGTGTTTATTAGTGGTGGAAAGTACGGAATCATAACCACAAAATGCTCTCCGGGATGGCCTTTTGTAATGGTGGATACAAGGTTTTATGGGCAAACATCTGCGGCAATAAAAACTCACGAGGCGGGATTTAATATTATAAGAACTCATAGTGTAAATACATCCAAGTTTATAGATGTTGATGAGGGCTATTTTGAAAAAATCATAATAGAGGATAGTATTTTTGAGGATATGAGTTGTATTATCAGTGCTGCCCAGGAGTTAAACTCCCTTACCCAGATAAATGTATACAACTGTCAGCTGAAGGCTGTGGAAAATATAATCAGATTTAAGGACACGGAAAAGAATATTGCCAATGAAGATTATCAATGCAGACTAAAAAAATATATTCACGGTGTGGTAGTATCCGATGTATTTCCCGACAAGCAGTTTCATGATGAGATATACAGATATGCAAGGGAGATTAATTACAATGACTTAAAAACTGATATTCCAAAGCTTCCGGATATGGACTTGTGGGTTAATGCAAAGGAAGTGGGACTTTCAGGGGACGGCATAACAGATGATACGGAAAGCCTGAAAAAAGCAATAGAAAAATATCAGGTTATTTATTTCCCTCAGGGAGAATACATTTTATCCGATACCATTAAATTAGCTGAAAATACTGTATTCATAGGTATGAATCCGGTATCTACACAGCTGATTTTAAGGGATAATACGGAAAAATTTACAGGCTTTGGTAAAATGAAGCCTTTAATAGAAAGCTCAAATAAGAAAAATATATTGTTTGGAATAGGTATAAATACCAGTGCAAGAAATCCAAGAGCCTGTGGTGTGAAATGGCAGGCAAAAGGTGATTCTTACATTAATGATGTGAAATTCTTCGGAGGTCACGGAAACCTTGTAAAGGGTACCGGAGAATTTGAAATGCCATATGATGAGGGAAGAGCAAGAGATGTGGATGTTAAAAGAGTGTGGGATTACCAGTATCCAAGCCTGTTTATATGTAATGGTGGAGGCGGTATTTTTAAGGATATATGGTCTGCAAGTCCATATGTTACGGCAGGACTTCACATTGAAAATACAGATACTCCATCTAGATTTTACTGCCTGTCCCTAGAGCATCATGGCAGATGTGAGCTTAGAATGATAAATGCCGGAAACATAAAAATATATGGATTCCAAAGCGAGGAGGAAAAGGCAGAAGGGGAGTTTGCCATTCCTATAGAATTACATAATTGTAACAACATAACCTTTGCAACAACATATTGCTTTAGAACAGTGTTTGTAAATAAGGCATTTCCTTATTGCGTAAAAACCTGGAACTGTAAAAACATAAAGTTTTTAAATGTTCATAATTATTCTCAAATGAAATATACAATTGACAATTTTCTGTTAGATGTAAATACGGGAATTGAACTTAGACCATGGCAGGCAGCAGTTGTTGAAGTTACGGGAAATGAACAAAAAGAGGTTATTACCAACAATGAAACTATAATTAAGGATGACAGAAACAGAAAGGAAAAGTACATATCTACCCGTTTGTTTGACGGGTTCAGATTCGCTGATGGAGGATGCTGTGACGGAAAGGGCAACTTCTATTTTGTAGACAGTTTAGATAAAAAAGTATATAGAATTGACGGAAAGACTCTTAAACTTTCCCTATTCTTTGAATCACCATATAAAATTAATTCCATTGGTTTTGACACAAGGGATAACATTATTGTGGTAGGCGAATATAGCATTCCTATGGAGGCAACCATTAATGGAAAAAAAATTGTAAATACACTGCCTAAGGATGCTGATGGAACTTCCTATGGCTTCTGGTATGACAGAAGGGCGCAGGTTGTGGCTTTCTCTGTTGATGCTAACCGGGAAATTGTTAAACTTCACAAAATTAACATAGGAGATATAGAACCGGAAAGGGTATTGTACCCGGGAAACCGTTGGAGGGACAGCTCGGATTTCGCAGAAGCAGTTACCTATAATCCTAAAACAGCGTTTTTAGGTCTTGACGGTGCTACAATTGTTCCGTGTCATTATGATTTAATAAGGGCTAATAATTTGGCAAGGTCAAAGCCGGGCAGGAAGCTTTATTCCGTGGACGAGTTATACAAGAGAGTATGGCAGTGTGACATAACCAAGGAAGGACTTTTGGAAAATCCTGTTCCTATAATTGAGGAGGGGGATTTTAAGGTAAAGAAATTTGATGACAAAATTTATGTCGGTGATGACAACATAAAAATATATGATAAAGGAAAACACGTATATACAATAAGAATACAGGAGAGGCCGACGACTTTTGATTTTGGTGGAGAAAAAAGGAAAACACTTTTTGTAACCACAAGGCATTCGGTTTATATTGTGAGGGAAGTTTAAAATAAGGAGACAGAAATGAAAAAGTATCTGCTTACATTATTAGTTGCAGCTACAACCATTATTTTGGTGGGATGTACTACAAATAATCAAAAAGAGAAAAGTACTGAGAAACAGCTAAAGACAGGAATCCAAAATGTTATTGAATACAAAAGCAACGGCAAGGCGGTAAAGGATAAATCTGTGTTAGGTGATAATGTGCTTATATTTTCTCCAAAGGATGATGCATCGGATATTCAAAAGAAGCTAGACGAAATATACAATATTCAGGAAAGAAATCAATTTGGAGACGAAAGATATGCCATAGCTTTTATGCCGGGAGACTACGGGAAATCTCTCCAGGTAAATGTGGGATATTATACTCAGGTGTTAGGTTTGGGAGTTTTACCTACAGATACTAACATAAACAAATTGTGGGTGGATGCTTCATGGATGAATCATAATGCTACCTGTAATTTTTGGCGGGGAGCAGAAAATTTCAGCATCAATGAATACTGTATGTGGGCTAACTCCCAGGCAGTGTCTCTTAGAAGAATTAATTCTGAAGATGGTATAGTTTTAAGCGACGGAGAAGGATGGTCCAGTGGCGGCTTCATGGCAGATTCTAAATTTAATGGCAACGTGTCTTCAGGCTCCCAGCAGCAATATTTATGTAGAAATGATGAATGGAATTACTGGGAAGGCGGTGTTTGGAACATGGTGTTTACAGGGGTTAGAACATCTATAATTCCTCAGGGACCATGGCCTTATGTTCCATACACAAGGGTGGAAAAAACGCCTGAAATTCAGGAAAAACCATATTTATGTTACGATGATGAAGAGGGCTTTGGGGTAATGGTACCTAAAATGCGAAAAGATTGTGACGGTATTTCGTGGGAAAATGGAGTGGAAGGTACATGCTATAGCCTTAATACTTTTTACATAGCTAGCCCTGATAAGGATAACGCAGATACTATTAATAAGGCATTAGCACAGGGTAAAAATATCTTATTTACACCTGGTGTGTATAAAATTGATAAAACCATAAATGTAACAAAAGAAAATACTATTATTTATGGAATGGGGCTTGCCACGTTAGAAGCAGTTGACGGAAATATATGTATGGAAACAAAGGATGTTTCAGGCATAAAAATTTGTGGACTTTTGTTTGATGCAGGAGAGAAAAAATCAGAAACTATGCTTAAGGTAGGAAGTGAAAAAAGTGATGTGTTTCATGAAGATGACCCTATATGCCTAAGTGACGTGTATTTCAGGGTAGGTGGCGGAAAATATGCAGGAAAAACAGACAACTGTATAACAATAAACAGCAATAACGTTTTAGGAGATAATCTTTGGGTTTGGCGTGCCGACCACAGTGATAATGTGGGATGGAATGTTAATACGGCACCTAATGGAATTATTATTAATGGTGATGATGTAACTATGTATGGACTGTTTGTAGAGCATTTTCAAAAGTATCAGACTATATGGAATGGAAATAATGGAAGACTTTATTTCTATCAAAGCGAAATGCCTTATGATGTACCGAAACAAAAGGCATACATGAGTCATAATGGAACGGTTAAAGGTTACGCATCCCTTAAAATAAGTGATGATGCAGAAAATTTTGAAGGATATGGTATTGGCATATATTGTTATAACAGGGATGCAGATATTGAAATATTATCAGGGGCTGAGGTCCCGGATAAGGAAGGCGTCAGCCTTCATAATGTAGTTACCGTAAAACTAACGGGAAAAGGTCAGATAACCCATGTTATTAATAATCAGGGGGATTCTGTAACAGAGGGAGGAAATACAGCTCATATTAAATCGTATGAAAATGGTGAAATAGAAAAATAAAAGGATGGATTGCTAAACAGTCCATCCTCCATCAAGAGTGATTATCTGTCCAGTCAGGTAATCACTTGTTTTTATTAGTGAAAATACGGCTTTTGCCACGTCATAAGGAGTTCCGATTCTTCCACAGGGAATTTCATCACATAGGGCATTTATATCTTCTTTAGTTAAGTGAGCGTTCATTTTAGTATCGATTATGCCACAGGAAATGGCATTGACCTGGATGTTTGAAGGAGCAAGCTCCTTAGCTAAAGCCTTAGTAAAGGAATTTATTGCACCTTTTGTGGCAGAGTAGGCTACTTCACAGGAGGCACCACAGTTACCCCACACAGAGGATATGTTTATAATTTTTCCGGCTCCTTTTTTTAGAAAAACAGGAATGATTTCCTTTGACATGCCAACTGCTGATGTTACGTTAGAGTTCCATAAATTATTCCAATCTTTTTCTGTTAAATCCTGAAGAAGTCCAATAACGGAAATCCCTGCATTGTTAATTAGAATATCAGGATAATGGCCGTCTAGTTCTAATTGTTTCATTAATTTATTTATATTATTAAAATCCGATAAATCACATTTATAATAGAAGAAACTCCCATTTGCTTCTTGGGCAATGAAAGATAGTGCATCTTCATTAGAATAATAAGTTCCTATAACCTTAAATCCTTTATTAATGAGAAAACGTGTAATTTCAACACCGATTCCACCGGAAGCACCGGTTAGTAATACTGTTTTTTTCATATTGCAAACCTCTTTTTACAAATTAATGTTGATTTTAAGTATAACATATCTTATAATCTATAGGAAGAAAAATAATCTTAACAGACATATTAGAGAATGGTACATTTTTGTTATAAAATGTATGGCATAAAGAGCAATTTGTTGACAAGTTGTGAGACTAATGATATAATTGTAACAAAAATGTAATATTTTAATATGTAAAATTTTAAATAAGGCAAGATATTGGAGGTCTGATTTTAAATGAGATATAATTATTCAAAAAGATTTGCCGGAAGTGTTTTAGCGGCTGTTATGGCTGTTACGCTAGTTCAGCCGATGTTTGGTGAGGAATTAAATATCGAAGAACCAAGCGCAGGAGCTGCACTTGCCATAGAAAACTATATTGCAAGTACAGGTAGTGAAAACGATTTGGCATCATTACTTCCGGAAAAGGATTCATCAGTAGAAACAAACAAAACTACTACGAAGACTACAAAGAAGAAAACATCAAGCGAAGAAGAATTATTTAGTGATATAGCAATCGCCAGAGTTAACGGTGGTGCAGAAGGTTACGTAAGAGTCAGAAGAATACCAAGCACAAAGGGAAAAATGGTTGGTAAGATTTACAACAACTGTGGTGCAAGAATTCTTGAAAAGACAAACAACGGATGGTACAAGATTGTATCCGGAAGTTGTACAGGCTATATAAAAGCAGAATATTTCGTAACAGGAAGTAAGGCACAGGATTACGCATTAGATGACGGATATGTATTTGCTAACATTAAGGATACAGGTATCCACGTAAGACAGTCCCCTACTACTAAGTCAGATGTAGTAACTAACGTTTACAATAAGGAAACATACGTTATAAAGAAGTTCAGCAATGATGGCAATTGGGTTAAAATCAAAATTAAAGCCGGAGTTAGTGGCTGGGTATCATCAGACTTTGTTAAGATAAGTATTGATATGGATACAGCCATTACCATCAAGGAAGAAAAGGAACAGATTAGAAAGCAGAAAGAAGAAGAGGCAAGAGAGCGTCAGGCACAGTTAGATGCTCAGAAGAAGGCTGAAAGCAATAATAATTTACAGTCAGACAACTCTTCTAACACAGCTGGCAACAATACATCAAATAATAACAGTAATAACAGTAACAAGAGTAATAATAGTAGCAATAACAATAGTACTCCTTCACAGAGTACAAACACACAGCCTTCATATGGAGATGCATCAGGAGGCGGAGCTTCAGCAGTAGTTGCATACGCTAAGCAGTTCCTTGGAAATCCATATGTATGGGGTGGTTCAAGTTTAACTAACGGAACAGACTGCTCGGGATTTACAATGTCAGTATATGCACACTTTGGT
>NZ_CAKVZL010000060.1:0-13114 GCF_934835595.1 Eubacterium sp. AF15-50 | reverse complement strand
TGCATACTCAGACAACTACTTTTTATTTTATATTTATTGGGCGACAGCCCACAGCGAGATGAAACGAAGTGAAATCGAGCTGGCTCGGCGTACACTGCTTGCAGTAATTATCGTCTTTTTCTATTTTTTAATGTTGTGACAATCTCCAGCGAGATGTAACGAAGTGGAATCGAGCTGGCTCGGCTTGCACTCTAATTGTAATATTTGTTTACTGCCTGGACAGCTTCATCTTTTGACAAATTAAATTTTTCTTCTACCTTCTTTTCAATTATATCAGTTGTAGCACCTAACTCTTTTGCCACTTCTATAAGCGCTTTTATTCCTTCCTGTATGCCTTCCTGTTTGCCCTCAAGAATCATGTCTTCTATTGCCTTACACATATCAACTTCCTCCTTATTTTTCTCATACTGCTTCATGTCTATCTTTGCCTTTCCAAATGTTTCTATCATTCTAGCAGATTCAAGATCCATATGTAAATAGTATTCATGATTATTTTCCAATATTTCTTTCATTTTTGCCAAACTGTCTGATGCATTAATAAACTCCAGCACTTTCCCTAGTTCAGTTCTAAATTTTGAGAAATCCTTTATGTCTTTTGGTTCTATTAGGTTTATGTGATAATCATTTACATATCTTAAAATATCAAGGTCTGTTTCCTTAAACATTTCATACAAACTTTTAGGACCATCCCATGCTTCATTGCCCCAGTATAGTACCAGTGTTATAACTGGTGTGATTTTATCACTCTTTGTCACTCCTGACAGATATTCTGCTGAACTAAGCTTATCTTTACATTTTTTATGATTTTTTTCTATCCTGCTGACCTGCCCGGAATAATTTAGAGAATCATAAAGCATGTTTCTTACAGGCATTGCATAATGAACCTCAGACTGATTCTCTATTCCTAGCAGAAAATATGTATAATGATTGTCACTTTTTACCACACACCTTTTTATAATGTCCCTGTACTTTTCAATAAAGGTATTTTTGTTTTTTTCACTATAGGGAAGGGCAATTTCACTTATGCTCTCTTCATGTAAGTTTTCTGGTTTTATAACCTGCTTTCCATTGTATAAATAGTAATTAAACACATCTGCAAACTTTTCATTGTCTGACATGTACTTTTTTGCTAACAAATCCTGTTTTCCCATACTATAACCTTTCTGTACTCATCTAATTATTGCTTCTCGCATTTTTGTCACAAATTATATCAGTGCATATATGATATAGTATATTTTTCAGTTTGTCAACATATTGTTTGATATTAGTAACATCTTATATAAACGTTTAAAGTTGTTTACTTTTTTTTCTTTGTTGAATATATTTATTTAATATAAGATATATGACTCTGCGTCTATTTTCAAAAATAATCTATATAATATATATACATTTTTCTCCTCTAACATTTTTTCCTTATATTTATCATATGCATCGCCTACGGTAGGAATCAATATCAAAAAAAAGCCAAAAATAAGCAGTAGCCGGGAAATTAAATTGCTACTGCTTATTTTATCTCTTATTAAGCTATCTATGTAAGAAATTAAATATGAAATTAATTATACCGTGAATATAACGTAGTAAATCCCAAATCACCAGATGATACCCCCACAGAATATGTACCCATAATATAATCAAAGTTAAATAACCCCATTGCAACAGATGATGTAGCTAACTCCTCAACAATTTGAACATCAACATCCATATCTGTTACAACAAAATCAACTGCATTATTCTGATGAATCAGTTCCTTATATACTACACCTTTTCCATAATTATCATGGGAATCACTGTACCAGATTTTGCACGTAGCATCCTTTACATTATCAACATCGAATGTCGTGCAGTAATCCTCGGATGAATAAGTATCATCGATTAAAACACTTATTCTTACTTTATTCGTTGCAGTATAATACTGCACACTTGTGTAATATTCATACTTTTTATCATCAGAAATTATGAGTCTGCTTAAATAATAATACTTACCTGACATATCCTCAGACACAGTACCATATTTTATGCAGGCATTCTTTATTTTATCCTTGACAGTTACAGTTGTAGCCTTTTTCTTCTTAACTGTAACCCTGCATTTATATTTCTTGCCACCAACTTTTGCAGTTATGGTAACTTTTCCTGCTTTCTTTCCCTTAACTTTTCCCCTTTTACTAACTGTTGCTATTTTTTTGTTTGATGAAATCCACTTAACCTTCTTCTTATTGTTTTTAACCTTTAGTGTCACTGTTTTTCCAACATAGATTGTTGCAGATTTCTTATTTAACTTAGCTTTTGATGCCGCACTTACACCGGTATTTGGAAGTACAATAAAAGACATCACAATTACTGATAAAATAACCAATAGTTTCTTAATTTTCTTTTCCATTTCATTTTCTCCTTTTTATTTTCTGATACCTACACCCTCAAGTTACACACATTAATTTTTTTTATTTTGAAATGTTAATGTATATATTAAAATTATAATCAAACAATCTTTCTTAGTCAACTAAGTAAACACATAATCAACCCGTTGTTTACATATTATATAGTAAACTGTGTTTAGGAGGTTTTGAAATGGTTGATTTTGGAAACAGACTAAAAACATTAAGAATACAGAATAATATGACTCAATTCCAGCTTTCTCAGAAATTAGGATTAACTAAATCCGTAATAAGCGCCTACGAAAACGGACTAAGAATGCCATCCTATGATGTGTTAATTGCAATTTCAAATATTTTCAGAGTTACAACTGATTTTTTGCTTGGCATTGAACATAAAAACAATATTGATTTATCCGGTTTATCACTGGAAGAAGTGGACGCTTTATTAAACCTCATATCTGCCATGAAAAGAAAAAAATAACACTATCTTGTGGATAAAGATAGTGTTATTTATGTTGTCACATTTTATTTATTTTTTTCCCATAAGCCATCCTGCTCTACTCTTTCCCAGTCAACAGTTAAAATTTTAGGTTTTTTCCCATGATATTTTATTTCTTCAAGATTCAAATATTTGTTATTCATCAGGTCATTTAATGCCACCTGAATACGCTCTTTTGATACCCCACTATGAGCAGAAACGCTCTCTATTGTCTTGCCATATGTAGCCATTTTACGTCTTTTCTTTACGATATATAAAGAATTTAATATTGCATCATAATAATACTGCTGCTCCTGTTTAGACCTTGGCATTTCAACATATGAATTGGCTGATGACTTAAGCTTATTACTAAGGGAATGTTTTACTCCATATATAATGACTTTCTTTTTCAACTCACGCAAATACTTTATTGCCAAATTAAAATGTGCATCCCCTGTAAAAATAATAAAAACATCCGGTGAATTCTTCTTTGCAGCTTCACGATATATTGCATCTAAAATAATAAAATCCGTAAAATCTTTATCAACACCGTCTTTTGTGCTTGCCGTATGAACTACATTCTTCGTTATTTTTTCTAATCGTGGCAATTCCTTTTCTATTGAATTTCCATGAAAATCGCCAAAAAATACTATGTTCTTTACACTATACTCTTCAGTTAATTCTTCATACCACTCTTCTACATTAGGTTTCATGGAAAAAATATTATTGTACCCATAATACCAATGCTCATAATCAACAAATACCGCTGCCGAATGTTTTCCACTCTTATTAAACAGTCCGTTAAACACGTTTTTCCTCCTTTCCTTAAATTTCCTATATTATTATAACAGAATTATAATAAAAAGAAACAGATTTTAATATCCCATTGCAAATCCGTTTCTTTTTTACCTTACCTAATGAAAAATGTTGTTATTAAATAACACTTTCCACTAATCCATTATTTATTTTTTTTATCATAAAAGAATTTCATAACCAGTAAAATTGCCCATACCACAAATCCAATAACTGTAAGAATTGTTCCAATATGACTTCCACTTACATAATAATCTGCCATATTTCCTGCAACTATAAGAATAAGTCCTCCAAAAAACATCCAAAAAACTAATTTACTTGGTCTCTCCTGCATTGTATTCCTCCAAAATTTTCTAAATATCGCCAGTCCTATTATAACAGATTTTCAGACAAATGTGCATTGGATATTGATTATTCATTTATTATTCACATTTAAGGTACTTAACAATTTCTACCCTGCTAGACATTACTGCAAACAAGACACTAAAAAACAAGGATAGAAACACACTACAGATGACTAACGTGATTACAGAATATGATGTTATTCTTATGCTCCATACCTGATATTCTGCAAACCATTTATACAATTTAATTCCACACATTGAAATCATAATTGTGGCAATTGATATTAAAATATCAACCAGCATAACTATAATGCCCCAGCAAAAAACTGAAAAATAACATTTCCTCTGTCATTAGCCAGCACATCATTCTTGTGAATTTCCTCACCTTCCCTGCATTGAACATTTGCCTCATTGCTCAATGTGATTTTTAAATTTTCTATAGATGTTACTGTTACATCCACTTTATAATATTCCCGCATATCGGTTTTCTTCACTTCCTCTATTGCACCATATGCCATAAGTTCAGTCTTAAAATCCTTGTCCTCATTATATTTTTTTATTTCTTTATTGGAAATTGATATAACCGCTCCTAACGGAATACAATATATCAATACACACACTACAAATATCAAAAAGTATTTTGCTTTCACTATTCTTTATCTTCCTTTGCTAAATTTTTCAAATATAGATTAAATATGTCAACCTTATCAATTTTGTATGCATATATTTCCTGTGCACTTCTTGAGTACCCTCTCGCCATTACCGGAACATTCAAAGTACCTGTTTTTTTGCCCAATTTATAATCAATACATACTATGGGCGAAATGTAACTTCCGATATTGTTCTCTAAAATATCATTACTGCATTTTAGAACAACAGTTGTACTTGTTTCCTTTGGAATTACATTATTTCCGTTCTTATCAAAATCAAATTCCACTGTACCATTTTCATTAGATGTAGAAATACTTATGTTTTTAACTTTTATGCTATCATCAATATTTTTTAAATATATATCCTTTATTTCCAATTTATCCTTAAATGTTTCTATAATACCATCCAATGTTATATCAAAATCAGAATCCATTGATATATAATCCAAGCCATCTATTGTCTGCATTGCTGAATTTTCACCATCTATATCCTGAGCAAAAGTTTCTTTCATTGCCTGTTTTTTATTTACATTTATTTTTCCAATGTCAAATTTATACTCATCACCATCATATGTAACAATCATGTTTTTTATTTCATAATTCCTATCTTTACTTACATTTTCCATGTTTATTTCAGTTGAAACCGTATATACATAAATTTTGGGGAAATTTTTATTTTCTGTTACACATCTTTGATAATCTTCATTACTTACCTGTTCAATTTGTGATTTTATTTTTTTTACCTCATAACCATTATATGCACACAGCAGAGGATAACTAAATTTATTCGCATCTTCGACCTCGCTATTAGCTATACTCCACTCATATTCCAATGTTGTATCAAATTTAATATCTAATTTTTTTTCGTCTAATTTTTCCGTGGATATAATCTTAAAATCAAAATCGGTATATGGCATATTTTTAATAAAATTAATATTACAGTTTTCCAAATCTGTTAGGATAACCTTTTTATATTTAGGGATTTTTATGTTTTCCGTATCTACGTTTTTTCCAACTTTTTCATTTGTTTTTCCACAACCACATAGCACTACAACTACTAATGCCACACACATTATTTTTCTTACTAAACTTCTCATAAATCCTCTCTATTCTTCCTTTGCAAAGTATCAAACCATTCGCTTTGTATGCCAGCGACTAATTTTTTTCAATATTTTTTGCTTCAAATGACAAACATTTTTCACCTTACCTGACATATTGCATTTTCATATACCTAACAAATATCTCTTTCACCTTTTTTCTTTTTCTCTTCGCCATAGGAACTTCTTCACTACAATACTCCATAATAACACTATTTTCCTTTATTATTAAAACATATTTCAAAGCTATTAAGTAACCTCTATATGGTGAGAAATACTCAACCTGATTAAGCCTTTCTTTCCACCATACAAGTGAATGTTTAGATTCAATAACTCCGTTTTTCATATGTATATATGTTCCATCCCCATAGCCTTCCAAAAAAATTATGTCATGTTCACTGACCTTAATAATCTCTTTTTTATTTTCTATTACAAAATATTTTCTTTCTTTTTCTTTATGTAATTTGCATAAAATATTAGCCATTTTTTCCTCTTTAAATGGTCTTTGTAAAAAGGTATATGCTTTAACTTCAAAAGCCTCATCTACTCTTGATAAATTATCTGAAATAAAAATAATATCAAGATCTTTATATTTCTCTTTAATCTTTCTTGCCAGACTTATTCCATCACAATCCCATAATGTCATTTCAAGAATTATTAAATCTAATCTCTCAAGACTTTTAACTAAATCATTATAGTTTTTATAATTATATATTTTATCATCTGTTTTCATATCAATTAATATTCTTTCCAAAATTGTGCGGTCATTTTTATTTAGGTCATACATTCCAATGTTCATCATATTTGTCTTTCTTCCTTTTTTCACACAATGTACTTTAATTTCAGCATTTTATCACATTTTGAAACATTTTAATATTGTTAATCTCAAATTTGCCAACAATATGCAAAAAGCCACCAATTATATACAATTCTATTAAATCAAGTAGGCTGACTCCTACCCGATTGTAGGCAGCGGATATCTCAAAGTGTAGATTATGAAACACATCAAGTGTTTCATAAGTTGTAGCTTTTCGATGTTCTTATGCCCAACAAATGATATTTCGTGCAAATGCGATTAGCTTGCCGGGCTTTTGCTACAAAAAAATGTTACCGGACGTCTTACTATAAAAATATCCGGTAACGTATTAACTTACATTTATTTAATTTTGTCCTCTATGTAACTCTTCACCTCATCAAGCTTGGCATTATCTTTTAAATCCTTATAAAAGTTACTGCTAAATAATATATTCCCATTTTTTTCAAGAAAAGCAAATCTTTCAGCATCTTCAAATCCATAGTCGGCAAGTTCTGACAAATATAAAATCTTTTGGTTTAATTCCAAAGTGTCATCTATACCATATTTGTGAATTATAAATATTCCTCTGTCCCCCTCTTCTATCTGAGAGTTAATATATGAATCTTCCTGATATATTTCCTCTTTCATGGTGGCACATCCTGATAAAACAGAAATCGTGCTTCCTTCTTTTATTTTTCCTTTAATGTCTGATTCAACCTTGATTTCAATAATGGTATTATACATTTTTTTATCATCAATCCTGATTTCTATATTATTCGCCTTTTCTACTGTACCCTCAACTATGCAATACTTATCATCATTCCAGATTTTATCCTGCTTTATCTCAGCCAAATTACTTTTTGACTCATTTTTATAATTTCCATCCACATAGCTTACTTCTATTCCACCAGCAGATTTCTTTAATTCAATCGTATTATTATTTCCATTGCTGTAAAAATAAATCATTGCACCAATAATAACAGCAATAATTACAATTACAAAAATACATATCTGTTTTTTTTTCATATAGCCTTACCTTTCCAATATTTTTTTCATCTTATTCTACCCCCAATATCCAGTATGACTTCTCATTAAATATTCCAATGCTGCACTATCAATTTTTTGTAACCCATTAACCACTGGTGTACTCTTATACATTATTGTTTTTTTTGAATTACTATCATCTATACCTAACGCACGCCCAAATTCATGTGTTATTACTGCAATTTTAGTCAAATTTGTTTCTCCTCTCAGATTATCTTTTCTGTCTTGCAGATTAAATTGTATTCAATCCAGATTTAATGTTTACAATGACAATTATTACATATTAACATTTTTTTTCAATACAACACTGTTTAAATGACATTATTACCGGTTAAAATAACATTTTTTCTTTAACCTACCATAAATGCATAGTTCCTCTGTATCCACACTCAATACCTATATAATTATATGCAACACTATTTTCCCTCTTGTTTCTAATCATAGTAAGTGGCTTCCTATTATAATAAAATTTTATGGATGGTAAATATACTTAACAACTAGTTGGATTGTGTGAGCATAACATCCACGGTCACACTTTTGCTACAAAAAAACAGATGCCACTAATGTAGCATCCATTTCTTATTTAATATAATCCACAAAAGCACTTTTTAATTTTATAATGCTTTAATTCTGTCTATTGCTTTTAATGTATTTTCATGTGTTCCAAATGCTGTCAGTCGGAAATATCCTTCTCCACTTGGTCCAAATCCTGAACCCGGAGTTCCCACGATATTTGCCTTTGTAAGCAGATAGTCAAAGAAATCCCATGATGACATTCCATCAGGTGTCTCTAACCACACATATGGTGCATTAACGCCACCGCTAACTGTGTATCCTGCTGACTTAAGGCCTTCAATAATAGTCTTAGCATTATTCATATAATAAGCCACCTGCTGCTTTGTCTGTGCCTTTCCTGCTTCTGAATAAACAGCTTCTCCGGCTCTTTGAATAATATACGGTGCACCATTGAATTTTGTTCCATGTCTTCTTGCCCATAATGAATTTAGCATAACACCGTTAGACTTTAATTCTTTAGGAATAACCGTAAATCCAAGTCTTGTTCCTGTAAATCCTGCGTTCTTTGAAAAACTTCTAAGTTCAATTGCACATGTCTTTGCACCATCACATTCATAAATTGTATGAGGAACATTTTCCTCTGAAATATATGCTTCATAAGCAGCGTCATAAATAATAACTGCTCCGACCTTGTTAGCATAATCTACCCATTCCTGTAACTGGTCTTTTGTAATTGTAGAACCTGTAGGGTTGTTAGGGAAACAAAGATAAATAATATCCGGTGTTTCCTTTGGAAGTTCCGGTGCAAAATTTGTTTCCTTGGTACAAGGCATATAAATTACGTTGCTCCATCTTTCCTCATCAGCAATGTAATCTCCAGTTCTGCCTGCCATGGCATTTGTGTCAACGTATACAGGATATACAGGGTCACAAACTGCTATTTTGTTATCAACAGCAAAAATATCACCAATGTTTCCTGAGTCTGACTTTGCTCCGTCACTGATGAAAATTTCATCTAAAGCAATGTCTACTCCTCTTTCCCTGTAATCGTTGTCCCTGATTGCACTTCTTAAAAATTCATATCCAAGGTCCGGTGCGTATCCATGAAATGTAGCAGCATCTGCCATCTCATCCACGGCACTATGCAATGCCTCAATTACAGCCGGTGCTAACGGCTGTGTAACGTCGCCGATTCCAAGACTGATAACATCTTTGTCCGGATTTGCAGCCTTATATGCAGTAACCTTTTTTCCAATATTTGAGAATAAATAACTTCCCGGTAACTTTAAGTAGTTTTCATTAATTTTGTACATCTTTTTTCTGTCCTTCTTTCCTTATTCTTTATACATAATTTTCAGAACCGATATCGCAGTTTCCACCATAGTTCTGCCACTGTCCATGGCCGACTTCTGAATGTATCTGTGAGCCTCGTTTTCTGACATATTATTTTTCTCCATTAAAACTGACTTTGCCTCATCTATTACACTTTGTTCTTCTTCAGTCCTTTGGTGTACAACGCGTTTTTTACGTCTTAATTTAGCATAAATATTGTTTTGCATCAGCTCCACTGAATTTAAGAAATCCCTAACCTTAATAGGCATTTCTACCATTGCCACGCCACGGTTATCTTCAAGGAGCTTTTGCTTCGATGCCACAAGCAACATCTCAAATCTTCCTTCTACATTGTCAAGGATGTCTGTATAAGGCATATCAGTCATTCTGTACCCACTGATAATAACCCCTTCACCTAAAGTATCTGCCAATGTAATCGCCTTTGAACCCGTAGTACAGTTAAATACACTTTCATATCCGTTATGCACCAACAGATTTTTTATGGCCTTGCTGTCCTCCGGCTTGGGGAATACTACTATAATTCCTGCCAATTTGCCCTCCTAAACTAGATTCGGTCAAGATATCTGTCGATTTCCCAATCTGTTACCTGTGAAGTGTATTCCATCCATTCATCTTCTTTTGCCTTAATATACTTCTTGTATACATCTTTTCCCAGTACATTCTTTACAAATGGGGACTTTTTCATTTCCTGTATAGCTTCGTACAGGTTCTTTGGAAGACTTTCAATTCCAATTTCTTCTCTTTCGTCGTCTGTCATTGAGAAAATATCTTTCTGTACACTGGTTACAGGCTTTAATTTTCTCTTAATGCCATCAAGTCCTGCTGCTAAACATACTGCAATGGCAAGATATGGATTACAAGCACAGTCAGGGCATCTAAGCTCAACTCTTGTGCCTGCTCCTCTTGCAGCGGGAACTCTTATAAGTGGACTTCTGTTAGTAGCTGACCATGCAATATATGTAGGTGCTTCATATCCCGGAACTAATCTCTTATATGAATTTACAATAGGATTAGTTATGGCTGTCATAGCTCTCATATGTTCCATTAATCCTGCTATAAAGCTGTATGCTTCCTCGCTAAGTCCGTTTTCATCATCAGCTTTGGCAAATATGTTATTTCCTTCTTTATCTGACAATGACATATTAATATGCATACCTGAACCACACATTCCGTATTTTGGTTTTGGCATAAATGATGCATATAAACCATGACGTTTTGCAATGGTTTTAACTGTAAGCTTGTATGTCATAATTTTATCAGCTATATCTAATGCTTCGCCATATTTAAAATCTATTTCATGCTGTGCAGGTGCCACCTCATGATGTGATGCTTCTACTTCAAATCCCATTTCTTCAAGGTTAAGTACCATATCACGACGTGCATTTTCACCTAAATCAGTAGGGCCTAAATCAAAATAACTTCCTTTTTCGTGGCTGATAGTTGTAGGTCCGCCATTATCATCTGTGTGGAAAAGGAAAAACTCACACTCCGGTCCTACATTAAAAATATAACCCATATCTGATGCTTCCTTAATAACCTTCTTTAAAATGCATCTCGGATCGTTTTCTAACTGTGTTCCATCAGGCTTATATACGTCACAAATCATTCTTGCAACCTTTCCCTGATGTGGTCTGAAAGGTAATATCTCAAAGGTATTATAATCCGGATATAAATACATATCGGACTCTTCTATTCTGGCAAATCCCTCAATTGATGAACCGTCAAACATAATTTTATTGTCAAGTGCCTTTGCGAGCTGGCTTTTTGTAATGGCAACATTCTTTAATGTTCCAAACAAATCCGTAAACTGAAGTCTGATAAATTCAATATCTTCCGTCTCTGCCATATTTAAGATTTTTTGTTTTGTGTAACCCATTTTTGTTTCTGCTCCTTTCAAAATAGCTCTTCCTAAATAATATCAAATACCCTTATTTCCGTCAATAAAGTTGATAGAATGAAATTAGTAATTTTATCCTATTGCAATTAATTCTTTAACATTATACAATAAGTTAGCAAGAAAAATTAACGGAGAAAACCAATGATAAAATACAAAAATCACATTATGCTGGGTATTTTTTCCACTACTATTTTTATTATGTTTTTAGCATTAGTATTACAGGAAAATAACCCCGACAATATTACAAATATAGAGACATGTACTACAGTTAATGTTACTACCCGGGAAACTACAACAGTGCCGGAAACCACCACTGTTGAAGAAACTACAAAGAAAAAAGTTAAGAAAAAAAAAGCCATTGACCACAAGGCCAAGCACCCTTATATGATAAAGATAAACCGTGCTGAAAATTTTGCTGTTGTTTATGGCATTGACAAAAAGGGGGTTTACAGTATTCCTCACAAGGCATTTATCTGTTCCACCGGTAAAGACCCGGAATCTACTCCACTTGGTACTTTTAGTATTTCTGAGAGATATGACTGGCGCCTTATGGTAGATAATACCTATGCTCAGTACGCCATCCGCATTTATGGTCAGATTATGCTTCATTCAGTACCTTACCAATATGCAACTAACGATTCTTTGGAATATTGGGAGTATAATAAATTAGGAACAGCTTCCTCCCTTGGTTGTATACGTTTCCGTGTTAAGGATATTAAATGGATTTATGACCATTGTAATGAAGGAACATCTGTAACTATTTATAGCGAAAAAGGAGAAAAGTCTCCTATTAAAGTTAAAAAGATTAAGAAAATAAAGGAATCGGACCCTTATAAAACCTGGGATCCCACGGATTCTAATATCAGTAACCCTTGGAAAAACCATACTGCTACAGACAATTCTGATACAGAGCAGGTTCCTACTACAGAACAGACTTCTGCCACGGAGCAGATTAATGAATAAATTATTTTGGGAGATGAAATCTTATGGAAAAAAAATATTATGCCGTTAAAGTTGGTGAAAAAACTGGAATATACGAAACCTGGGAGGAATGTAAAGCAAACGTTGACGGATATCCCGGTGCATTGTACAAAAGCTTCAAAAACATATCTGATGCCTACGCATATTTAGGGCAGGAGGGTACTCAGTTAAGTCTTTTTGACACAGAGGCACCAAAGGATGAAGATGATGATACAACCTTTGACAGTGACATGCCTATTACCACTCCGTCTAAGGCAGTAGCATATGTGGATGGAAGCTTTAATTCTGCAACCGGTGTTTTTGGATACGGTGTGGTTATGTTTCATAATGGTACTGAAACCCACCTTTATGATTCCGGAAATGATGTCCAAATGGCTTCTATGAGGAATGTTGCCGGTGAAATTTACGGTTCCATGGCGGCTATGAAATATGCCTTGGAAAAAGGCATTAAGAAGCTTTCAATATATTATGATTATATGGGAATTGCCAAATGGTGTACCGGAGAGTGGAAAACCAATAAGGACGGTACCATTGCCTACAAAAAATATTATGATAAAATCAAAAAATCGGTTGACATAACTTTTGAGAAAGTGAAGGGTCATTCCGGTGATAAATATAATGATTTAGCTGATAGCCTTGCAAAAAAAGCCTGCGGAGTTGAATAACTGATGTGACCCCAAAAAGTTAGACTTTTATTGCGTAACAGGTTTTAATATCTGTTACGCATTTTTTATGCAACCAAGAGGCTGAGTCTGTATTGGACAGGACTCAAC
>NZ_CAKVZL010000059.1:0-13266 GCF_934835595.1 Eubacterium sp. AF15-50 | reverse complement strand
ATACTACATTGGACCTGTTCCATCACCCTTTAGACCAAATCCGGATATATTGCTAATTAAACGCTGTAACATCAAATGTTTTCTCGTAATTCTTACTTTCATTATAATTGTTAGCATTTTCAATTCTAACAATGGGATAAAACCTTATCTTGTTGTTGGCTTTTGGACTATTACATTACATACATTACAATTGATTATAGCTAAAATACTTCGGAAAGGAGACTAAAAAATCATGAAAAAATTTGCTTATTCAAGAATTAACAAGCTTTGCAGTATGTTCTTAGCACTTGGAGTGCTTTCACATTTCCATGGAGTAAGCTTTTTCTTCTTTGGAGAACCTAAATACCCTTCAAAAGATAACTACACGCAAATATAAAATCTGCAAAAGGTGGCTCACCCTAATTACTACTCTTTGTAAGATGAACCACCTTATCTATTTTATAATGTTAAACACTATCCATTCCATGCTATTATCATTTTCAATATGCGTATACACATCGTATTTGTACTTTTGTTGTAATTCCATAAGTTTATTTAACCCTATTCCTCTTTCCCCTTCCTTTGTAGAATATCCCCTTTCAAAGAATTTTTGTATTTCGCTATTTAAAATATTTACAACGGGATTTTTAACCAATAAATTAATACCCTCAGCATCGCTTAACTCAAACACTATTTTCTTTGATACTTCCGTACTGGTAACTGCTTCAATTGCATTATCTAAAAGAATCCCGACAATATCAACTAAATCATATATTACTATTTCATTGCTATCTCTATATGAAATCTCATACTGAATCTCAATTCCATTGTTTTCGGCTTCAACAAATTTAGTATATATAAAACCTGCCAATATGGAATTTTTTGTGCAACTCAGAACTTTTGAAAATCTATTTTGATATAAAACATTATCACAATATTTCTTTTGTATTTCAATTAATTCTTCCATTGATTCTGCTTTTAAATGAGAGCTATAAATAGCATCAATTTGATTTTTAAAATCGTGCTGTTTGTTTCTCATTGTTTTAATCATTTCCTCAAACACACCATTATATAAATTAGTAATCTGAAGTTCCTGCTCTCGTCTATTTAGTTCATATGTTGATTTTTGCCAACGATATATAAAAATCAAGAACATCGTCATGAATATGCTAATCAAAACAAATATATCTATTTCAATTACTTCACTCTTTTTCAATGAATACATAAAGTAAACTAACACGATAACGCATAATGTCAAAGAAGTTTTCAATATCCAATCTCTTTTTGCAAATATTTCAACTACTGACATAAATATTTTATTATTTCTTGTAAAAAATAATATCAATAATATCGCTCCATTAATAAACATTATTATGAGACTTTCGTTTGGAGTTATGTAATAAAAAAAGCTAAATGGAATATAAACTAATATTTGTAAAGCCCCTATTATTAATGTTACCAGTAAGCATTTTAGAACTGTTCTTTTTACACTGTCTCCAAATTTTAAATAAGCGTATATAAAGTAAATTAAATAAATTACAAAATACATACCCTTAGAAACTATGCCTTCCTGTATCATTTGCATGAATGCCATTTCAATCCCAACAAATCCCACATTATAAACGTCTATTTTTAGTTTTTCTCCATTTAGGCTGTGCAGACATACTACAAGAGCGAGCATTTCAAATAGACGATATGTTATTTCGAGCATCTCTGAAGTCCCTCCAGAAAGCTTTGCTTAAGCCTGATTCCTATTTCCAGTTTTCCGTATCCGTCTCTCAGATATGCATACCTGTTTACTATATCCACACTTTCCACATAATCTGCGTTTACTATTGTATTTTTATTACATTTGAGAAATCTTTCAGAATTTAATTCCAACAAGGTATTTTTTGTAGATTTATATGGGGCATCCACTACCTCATCTTTACAATGGATATGTGAAGTATTATGGTCAATTTCAAAATATACGATATCTTCAACCTTTATTATGTAATGTACAAAGTCCTTCTTGTATTTGTAGTAGCGGTTTTCCTTCTTTTCAGTCTGAAACTTCAATGTTTCCTTTACTGTTTCCAAAAATTCATCATTATCATATGGCTTTTCAAAATACCTGTAACAATGTAGCTGTGCATATGCATACAAATTGGCGTCTTCTAATGCCGTTGTAAAAATAATCGGAGTAAATTTATACCTGTCTATTTTTCTTATACTCTCAACGAATTTAGTTCCGGCAATATCTCCCGGTATATTTGTGTTTAATATGATATCTACAATGAACAAATCGATGTGATATTCTAAAGCATAGCGATATGCCTGTTCGCTATTTTCAGCTTTATGAATAAATACCCCATCGATTCTATTAATCAGTGCACAGGCTTTATCCATACTGTGCATATTATCTTCTACTATCAATATTTGTTTGTCTGTTGATTGCATAAACATTTATCCCCTGTGTTAATTTATTTCTTTTTTCTTACATTTATATCATATTCCTGTTGAACCTTAAATGCACTTTTGGTTATTTCCAAATATATTTTTATCTTTTCATCTGCCGGTAGTCTGACAAAATCATATACATATTCCTGCTTGCCTTCTACCTTTCCCAAGAGAATATAATTTGGTGATGCATTGAATTTATCGTAAAGTATCTGCAATTGATTTGTAGTAACCTTGCTCTTACCGTATTCAATATTTTGATAATGCGTTGTGGAATGTATTCCCAGTATTTCCGCCATCTTCTCCTGGGATAATTGGTTCTCTTTTCTTACCGCGCGAATGCGCTGTCCGATTTCTCTATCTGTATTCATTTCTGCACCTTAGTTTATATTAATATCCCAATACCTACTTTGTCAATTTTAATATTTTTACTATCGTCATTCCACATTTATATGAGTGTTATTAACACTGTATTACAGTGTGTTTTTTCAAAAAAAAATATAAAGGCCTTTTGTTACCTTTATATTTTTTCATTACACTTATGATGTTTTATTGTCAAACATAATATGTACTTTACTTTCCTTCTTTTGCAAAGTATTCTTTTACAAGTTTTACCACAACTCCTGATAATAGGAAAACTGCAATAAGGTTTGGTATTGCCATCAATCCATTAAAGGTTTCGGCTATGCTCCAAAGAAGTCCCAAATCCATTGTAGCTCCCACAATGGCAACTAAAGAGTATACCAGCATAAAAGGCTTGTTTACCTTTGAGCCAAACAAGAATTCGATACATCTTGCGCCATACAGTCCCCAGCCTACAATGGTCGAAAATGCGAAACAACACATTGCCACCGCAGTAAAAATTGAAACCCAGCTACCGTATGTTGAGGTAAATCCTGAGATTGTAAGCTCTGCTCCTGCTGCGCTTCCAAAGTTAATAGGCACTTCACTACATAAAATAACCAGCGCTGTCAGGGTACATATAACAATAGTATCCACAAACACCTCAAATATTCCAAAGAATCCCTGCTTTACCGGCTTTCTTGTATCAGCACATGCATGGGCAATAGAACCTGTTCCCAATCCTGCCTCGTTGGAAAAAATTCCTCTTGAAACACCTTTTTTCATGCTCATAAAAAAGCTTCCAACTGCACCACCTGTTACAGATGCCGGATTAAAGGCTCCCTCTATTATTAATGAAAAAACCGAAGGAATATTTTGTATGTTTAATGCAATTACACCTATTGCAAATACAATATATAAAAGTGCCATAAAAGGGACCAATTTTTCAGTTACCTGACCTATTCTCTTAATTCCTCCTAAAAGAATCATTGCCAATAAAACAGCTAAAATTATTCCAATTATAAGATTTACTGTTTTTGCACTATCTCCTGACATTATTCCATAATTTTCAAGAGCTGAATCTATGGCAGTTGTAATTGTATTTACCTGAGTTGCATTTCCGGTACCAAATACTGTCAGAACACCAAATATTGAAAACAGATACGCCAACCAGTGCCAATGCTTCTTTAATCCGTTTTTTATATAATACATTGGGCCACCAACTAATTCACCCTTTTCATTTTTTTCTCTAAAATGTACTGCAAGGGTTACTTCAGAAAATTTGGTACACATTCCAAGTATTGCAGAAATCCACATCCAGAAAACTGCTCCCGGTCCACCTATTGCAATGGCTCCTGCCACTCCTGCAATATTCCCCGTTCCCACTGTAGCTGCCAATGCCGTACACACAGCCTGAAACGGTGTCATTGCACCATCTGCCGCCTCTTTCTTTTTGAACATCCTACCGATGGTAACTTTCATTGCATAAGGGAATTTTCTGATTTGTATAAATTTTGTTCTAAAACTCAAAACCAGTCCCACTCCAATAATACATATCATTGCCGGGACACCCCATATAAAATCATTAACTGCTGAGTTTATACTTTCAATAACTGATGTCATTTCACTTAATCCTTTCGCCTTTGTATCACCCACGATATTATTTAAAAAAAGCACGCATAACTGCTTGATTATACCATAAAAAAGTAAAAACTCCAATGCAGCTAACTATTTTAAATATCTCATAAATATATTAAATTTCCAATTTTATAAACTTTTTCATAATATCCACATCAATTATATCCTCAATATTAATAATCATCCCCTCACTCATAATTATCTTATGCTCATATATATTAATTTTCTTTACTTTTCCTGTGATTTTCCTATATTCTCCACCTGCTTTTTTCACATCAGGCACAAAATATGTAAAAGTCACAGTTATATCTTTGTCTATATTATTTTTTATAAATTGTAATTTCTCATTTATTCTTATTTTTTCATCTTCATCTAATTCCAGTTTTTTCTCTGTGAGACGTGCCGACTCATTAATTTCCTCTTCGTGACCTGTAAGAGCTGCAAAAGGCGAGAACTGGGCAGCCCTGTCATGTAAAGACATCCTGGGATGTGTCTTAGACACATGGTGAGGTAAATTAATAATATCATTGTAATTGTCATCCTTAGAATCGTTAATCATGCCTTATGACCTCCAATCTGAGCATTCCTATCCTTTGCTGTAGCTCCTTTTTCTAAATTCATACCTTTAAGTACCGCATTTTTGCCAAATCGTTTTTTTATGTCAATCATGGCTTTTTGCATATTCTTTTCTCTCTGTAAACTCTCCTTTTCCTTAGCATTTTCCTTACCTAATTCATTGTAATCCGTAAAGAAATCCAGTTGCTTAAACTGATTGTTTTCCTTTATTGAATCCTCCCATACAACCTTATTTGCCGTTATATTTATTCTTCTTATAAGTAGGCTTTTATCAACGGTTTCATCATATGCTTTCGTTACAGCTTCCATAATAATTCTGGTGGATGAGGTCTGATAATCAAGATTAATGGTTACGTGAGCATGTTTAGGTATTCTTCTTCCATAACGGTCTATAGTTATTTCTCCCTGATATTTCCCACGTTTTTTTGAATTAAGATTCTCAATATCATATCCTACAGTTAAAACCAGCTGATTGGTGACAAGTTTTTTATCCACCAAATCCAGTACCAACGCATCTGTCATTTCTTTTACAACCAACCTTGCCTTATAAAAATCATAAGGGCATTGCAATACCTGACCTGAACCCAAGCTATTGGTTTCCGGTCTGTATGCTTTAATATCAGCTATGGTACAGGGTTCGTACCCCCATGCGTGATCTATGAGCAATTCAGCATTTATTCCTAAAAGTTTATAAAGTAAATCTTCATTATGATATTCATTCTGTTCTCCCAGAGAACATCTGGCTATATCCCCCATAGTAAACAAACCATTTTCTTCTAACTTTTTGGCATATCCTCTCCCAACTCTCCAAAAATCCGTCAATGGTTTGTGATTCCACAACAACCTGCGGTACGCCATTTCATCAAGCTCAGCTATACGGACACCATCCTGATTGGGCTCTGTGTGTTTTGCAACTATATCCATGGCAATCTTACACAAATACATATTAGTGCCTATGCCTGCCGTCGCCGTAATTCCTGTTGTATTTAACCATCACGAACTACCATGCTTGCAAATTCCTTAGCAGTCATCTTATAAGTGTTAAGGTATGATGTAACATCCATAAACACCTCATCCACAGAATATACATGCACATCTTCCGGTGCAACATACTTCAAATATATATCATATATACGTGTACTGTATTCCATGTAAAGCGACATTCTGGGAGTTGCCACTACATAATCTAACTTAAGGGCAGGATTCCTCCTAAGTTCCAAATCATCATAAGATTCTCCCTGAAATTCTCCACCCGGAGCCTTTCTTTTACGCACCTGATTAACCTGTCTTACCTTCTGTACCACCTCAAAAAGTCGTGCTCTGCCGGGAATACCATATGCCTTAAGAGAAGGTGAAACTGCAAGGCAAATAGTTTTCTCTGTTCTACTAATATCTGCCACTACAAGATTAGTAGTCAATGGGTCTAAATTTCTCTCATTGCATTCCACAGATGCATAGAATGATTTTAAATCTATGGCTATATATGTTCTATTCTGTGACATTTTCCCTCTCCTTAATTTAAATTGCGCCTCATATCTCGAACATTTGTTCTAATACTATGATAGCATATTTTTTATAAAAGTCAACTTGGAATATATTGTTAAAAGTTATTTTCTTGATTTAATATATTTATTTATGGTCATAAATGTAAATGTTACTATTTTTTTAATGTATATTTATACTGTATTATTTAATTAACGTCAAAAGAGCCCTCCACACCACAGTGCGAAGGGTTCTTCCCATTTCAAACATTAATTCTTATGATACATTCTTTCATCTTCTTCATATTTCGGTTCGCAGGTAAGCTGGATTCCCAACTTTTTAAAAATCTGCTCATCAACTGATGAAAGTAAAACTGTTGAATGTGCATCGCATCCCTTTAATAATGGAAGTTTCTTCATTGCTTTCATGGCAATTTCATTATTTGCCGCTGTAGCTGATAATGCCGTAAGCACCTCATCAGTATGAAGTCTTGGGTTTTTGCTTCCAAGGTAATTTATCTTCAAATCCTGTATCGGGTCAATTGCCTTAGGGTCAATAAGTTTTACTTCTTTATCTATGCCTGCCAAAACTTTTAAAGCATTTATCAAAGCTGAAGAAGCCGCACCAAGAAGCTCACTTGTGCCTCCTGAAACAATAGTTCCGTCTCTTAACTCAATAGCCATTGCCGGATTTCCATTTTCATTCTTCTCCCTTTCAAGAGCAACAATTGTAACTTTTCTGTCTTCCACAGTTATTTCTGCCTGCTTCATTAAAAGTTCTAACTTACATATGTCATCTTTTGTTGTGCCGTTACGTCTCTTTTCGCAAAGGCACTTGTAGTATCTTCTGATAATCTCCTGTTTTGAAGCTTCACGACATGCCTCATCATCTATAATGCAGTTTCCTGCCATATTTACACCCATTTCTGTTGGTGACTTGTAAGGACTTTTCCCAAAAATAAGTTCAAACATTGCATTTACAACAGGGAAAATTTCGCAGTCTCTATTGTAATTTACAACCGCTTCGCCACGGGCTTCTAAGTGGAATGGGTCAATCATATTTACATCATTTAAATCTGCTGTTGCAGCCTCATATGCCAGATTAACCGGATGTTTAAGAGGAATATTCCAAATAGGAAATGTCTCATATTTGGCATACCCTGCATCTACACCTCTTTTATGTTCATGATACAACTGTGAAAGGCAAACTGCCATCTTTCCGCTTCCCGGCCCCGGTGCAGTAACTACAACCAGTGGTCTTTCTGTTTCGATATATTCATTTTTTCCGTAACCTTCATCACTGACAATAAACTCTACATCACTTGGATATCCTGGAATTTTGTAGTGTTTATATGACTTAATGTTCATGGAATCAAGCCTTTTAATAAACAGGTTGGCTGACGGCTGCTCTGCAAATTTTGTAAGGCACACACTTCCTACAAACAATCCCACTGACTGAAATTCATCAATAAGTCTTAAAACATCCATATCATAAGTAATTCCGTAATCTCCACGTACCTTATTGTTTTCAATGTCTTCCGCACTAATTGCTATAACGATTTCTGCCTGATCCTTAAGCTGTAAAAGCATCTGAAGCTTTGAGTCCGGCTCAAATCCCGGCAAAACTCTTGAAGCATGGAAATCATCAAATAACTTTCCACCAAACTCCAAATATAGCTTGTTTCCAAACTGGGCAATTCTTTCCTTAATATGTTCTGACTGCATTGTCAGATATTTCTCATTATCAAAACCTTTTTTAAACATTTTACTTAACCTCTTTTGTTATGCAAATTAAATCCACCCGTAATTTTATCATATTTAGATGGCTTTTTGAACCATAATATATTTTCTTTTATCGCAGACTTTTTTCCTTCACCCCCAAAAAAAGAGATGTTGCCCTCTGCTAACACCTCTTCACCAATTTTTGCTTATTCTGTTTATTGTCCCTACAGCAATTTACACCTTTTCGTCCCCTTAACATCCCCTTCTACAATCTGATACTGTTTGGATTTCTGTGAATCCTTTCTCTTTGTGCAATCTGCTTACTGTCTTTTCCCTGCACATTTTTTTCCTGGCATGCTGATATTACTCCCACAAAAAAACACATTGTACCTTTAGGAATCAAAAATGCCTGAGAGTCCAACATTCGCATACAGCAACTCGTCATCCTTTTTATTCCCTATCTTTTTAATAGGAATAATTGTACATATATTAAATATGTTTGTCAATCATTTGCCTGACCTGATTGTTTTTTTTCCTAGTGGGCAGGGTTGGACTCGAACCAACGATGTTTCTAATGTAACGGATTTACAGTCCGCTGTCTTCGCCGCTAGACTTACCTGCCCATAATAAGTCCCTTAGGACTCACTCTTTTTAGTACATAATATTTCATGCACCTATTGATATATTTAATTTATTATCTGTGACAATAATGTCATCAATGAGAACGTTAAAAACTGCTGCTAATACAATTAAATTATCCAATGTTGGCATTGCCGCACCATTTTGCCATTTGTATATTGCATTAGGAGTTGCAAATCCCAATATATTCTGTAACTCCTTAACAGATAATCCTGACTGTTTTCGTAAATTCATAATTCTTATTCCTGTTCCCACTGTATCTATAATAGGTAATATACACATCTTTTTTTCCTCCACTTATACTTATTGATTCATTTGCCAGTAGTAATAAAAAAACCGCCTATCTTCTCAAAAAGATAAGCGGTGAATTAAATTCTAATTATGATTTTGTCTTAATGACATCTATAATTATCATGTTGATTTTTGCTTTTTGCTTACCATTTTCGAGAGCACATTAACAAGACTCTGTCCGTATACCTGAACGAGCTTGTAATCTTCATAATAATAGTTATGGCTGTTAGCAAATTTTAACTCAAACATGATCTCTTTTCCTTTCCCGATGGATTATCCACCGCATTTAACATTCTCTGTAGTTCATACTTTAACATATATTGTTTAATTTGTCATTCTTCCGGTAGTAGAAAGTATAAATTTCATTAATAGAATTTAATTAATATTTATTTATCCTTAATACTTACTTTTTTACCTGAAAATGCTATTCCCGTTTTCAGAATATTATAAATTCCTTCTTCTTTTAGTTCTGAATCATAAAAGCTGACAGATTTATCCATATATTCTGCTATTGCAGTTTGCTCCTGTCTGAAATCTCCTTTGTATACTATGCAGACTGCCACTATAAACAGAAAGCATATTCCCCATGTTACAGGCTCGCAAATACATATACATAAGGATGGGCTAGATTATGATAAAAACTTTAAGGAGTGCCTTGGCAGCACTCCCAATGATTATCTGTCACATATACTTCTTAAAGATATGATTGAATATATAGGAATTTAAATATGCTAATACGGCAAATCCAATAAACAACATTACATATACGACACTTCCCGCTGTCTTTCCCAGCAGAACAATCAATATAATTGGCAATAACGTTATAAGCAATATTATCAAAGTCCATGGAAAATGACCTATTCCCATAAGTAATGCATTTTTAAGTGTGTTCTTTACAGTATTTTCAAATGTACTTTGAAGTGCCATGGCGTATAAAAAAATGAACAGAATGGTAAGTGCTGCTGCAAGCATTAATCCTTTAAGTGCTGTTGTCATTACTGTTTTTTTAAGACTATTTATTATATATAAATCTATCGTAGGAATCATTGCTGCTACTAATAATATAATCCACATAACCGTTGACTGTCTAAAATTCTCCTTGAACAATTGAAAAAAATTTCTAAAAATATAACCTTCTCTGTTCCCTGCCATCTTTTTAGTCACTCCGTAAAGTGCCGTTGTTGAAGCACCTATAGTAATTATAGGCAACGAGCACAAAACAAATATCAAATTTAAAATTACCAAATCTGCTATTTTTGATACCACTTCATAAAATTTACTATCTATTCCAAACACTTTTTTCTTCCTCTCTATACTTCTTTTACGGAATCTCTTTCTAAAAGTTCAGCTTGGAAAATCAACTGTTTCTTTTCATCTTTTCCATTTATAAGATTCATTAACAGTTCTATTGATGATTTTACCATCTGTTCACATGGCTGCTTCATTGTGGAAAGTGATGGATGAAAATATTTTGACATTTCAATCCCATCGAACCCTAAAACAGAATAGTCATCAGGTATTTTCCACCCTGCTTCTGAAATAGCTTTGTACGCACCAAATGCTGTTAAGTCAGAAATAGCATAAAGTGCAGAAAATTCCTCTTTAGACTGTAACAATTCCTTTGTAACCTGATAACCATTAGCTACTGAGTATTCAGGAATGTCATCTTTCATATATCTTATAAGATTTTTGTTAACTTCAATTCCATTATCTGCTAAAGCTTCTCTGTAACCTTTCAATCGAAGACCACCAACTGCCTGATCACCCCTTTTGCCTGAAATTATAGCAATCTTCTTGTGACCCTTCTTGCAAAGATAATCTACTGCCTTGTAACTTTCTTTTTCGTCATCAATAGAGACTGAAGAACAGTTTCTTTTAGGAGCCATCATATTAACCGCAACAGTACATAACACATATGGCACACCTATTTCTTCTAATCTTGTATCAAGATAGTCCATCTGACCTCCAAGGAAAATCAAACCTTTAAGTCTTTTTTCTTTGGCAAGCTGTACTGCTACACTTACCTCATCCTGATCTTCCCCTACAGCTTGAAGTAAAAACGTATACTCTAATTTTTTTAATTCTTCTTCAAAACTTTTCAACATTCCCTGAAAGAATTGATTATCTATACCTTTAATTAAAAGTGCTATCGTATTAGATTCTGTCATTTTTAAATTTCTTGCACTATTATTAGGCACGTAATTATATTCTTTTATAACTTTTAAAATTCTTTTTCTGGTATTCTGATTAATACCCGGATCATCATTAATTGCTCGAGAGACAGTGCTAATTCCAACACCACATATTTTCGCTATGTCTTTTATTGTTAAATTTGCCATGTCTTCCCCCCTTTCATCTAAAAGTACTAAAATTTTTTAATTCCACAATTTGGTATTTTATCATATACATATCATTATGTAAAAAACTGCGAAATTTTTTCGCAGCTTTTTATCATTTTATTTCTATCCTCTGCCATAAAGAACTGTTAGTTCTTTAATAGTAGCTGATAATTTTTTAGTTATCTGTCCGGATTTTACTCTCCAACACCAATTTCCGCCTAAAGTTGAAGGATGATTCATTCTGGCTTTATTGTCCAAATGAAGATAATCCTGTAACGAAATAATACATGTATTGGCTGTTGATGCCTGAGCCATACGAATAACTTCGTCAACCAGCTCATCTTTATCATCAGTTTTTCTGCCAATATATTTTTGGACCATCTCAACCTCTTCCGGTCCAATGCTACCTAACCATCCCTTTAGTGTTTCATTGTCATGAGTTCCTGTATATACTACACAATTCTTATTATAATTGTATGGTAAATACTCTCTTGGACCTGAAGAATCTCTGCTATCAAATGCAAACTCAAGAACTTTCATATTAGGGAATCCTGAATCATTAACTAGCTGTCTTACTGAATCAGTTATATAACCTAAGTCTTCAGCTATAATGTTAACATTACCTAAACAATATTTTATAGCATTAAATAAATCTATTCCCGGTCCTTTTTCCCAGTGTCCATTAGTTGCATCCTCATCCCTAGCAGGTATTGAATAATATTCATCAAAACCTCTAAAATGATCAATTCTTACAACATCATATAGCTGAACACTTCGCTCTATTCTTTTTATCCACCAATCATAGTTGGTCTGTTTATGATAATCCCATTTGTATAATGGATTTCCCCACAACTGGCCTGTTGCTGAAAAGCCATCAGGAGGACATCCTGCAACTGCTATAGTTTTTCCTTTGTCATCTATTTGGAATAACTCAGGGTGTGACCACACATCTGCACTATCATAAGCTACATATATTGGAATATCTCCAATAATTTTCACACCATTATCATTGGCATATTTTTTTAATTTGTACCATTGCCTATAGAATTCATACTGAACAAATTCATAAAATTCTATTTCTTCCTTTAGCTCATTCTGATAATACTCCATTGAGTATCCCCATCTGAGTTTTATGTCTTCTGCCCAGTTGTCAAAGCTTTGGCCTTTAAATCTTTCCTTTATAGCCATAAACATTGCATAATCATTTAACCAATATTGGTTTTCATCTTTAAACTTTTTAAATTCTTCCCTTTCACGGATATTACTTCTTTTGTACGCTTTTTTCAAAAGTTTAAATCTGCCATTATACAACTTTTCATAATCTACTTTGTCAATTTTGTCACCAAAATCCACCTTGTCACATTCTTTTTCTGTTAACAGTCCCTGCTCAATCAGCTCTTCTAAACTTATAAAGTATGGATTCCCTGCATAAGTTGAAAATGACTGATAAGGAGAATCTCCGTAACTTGTTGGTCCTATAGGTAGAATTTGCCAGTATTGCTGTTTGGAATCTTTCAAAAAATCTACAAATTTATATGCTTCTTCAGAAAAACTTCCTATGCCATATTTTCCCGGCAAACTGGAAACAGGTAATAAAATTCCACTAGCCCTCATAGTCCCTCCTAATATTATATCTTATTAACCTTTTACTGCTCCTGCAGCTACACCCTTAATAATATGCTTCTGACATGTTAAGTAGAAGAATATTACAGGTATAATACTTAAAATGATAAGTGCCATTATTGCACCTAAATCTACTGAGCCGTAGCTTCCCTGTAAGTACTGAATATGAATTGGAATAGTTCTGTACTGATCAAGAT
>NZ_CAKVZL010000058.1:0-14005 GCF_934835595.1 Eubacterium sp. AF15-50 | reverse complement strand
CTATGGAATTTATATCTGTGGTAAGGTATTTAAGTGGATTAAGAAAATGGGTGGTCTTGAAGCAATGAAGAAGCATAACGAAGAAAAGGCTAAAATTCTTTATGATTTCTTAGATAACAGCAAGTTATTTAAGGGAACAGTAGTTCCAAAAGACCGTTCATTAATGAATGTTCCTTTTGTAACAGGAAACGAAGAATTAGACGCAAAATTTGTTGCAGAAGCTAAGGCTGCAGGACTTGAAAATCTTAAGGGACATAGAACTGTAGGTGGAATGAGAGCAAGTATTTATAATGCTATGCCTATTGAAGGTGTTAAGGCTTTGGTAGAATTTATGGATAAATTTGAAAAAGAGAATATGTAATTTAATATATTGCAGCATGGCTTTTTAGGTTATGCTGCAGATTATAATATAAAATAAGGAGCAGAGAAATGACAAAAGTAAATTGTTTAAATCCTATTTCTAAATTAGGAACAGATTTATTTAGCGATAATTATGAAATGACAGATGATTTTGCACAGGCTGATGTAGCTTTGGTAAGAAGTGCGGCAATGCATGATTTAGATTTACCGGAAAGCCTTATGGCAGTAGCAAGAGCAGGTGCAGGAGTTAATAATATTCCCCTTGATAAGTGTGCTGAAAAGGGTATTGTTGTATTTAACACACCTGGAGCAAATGCTAACGGAGTAAAGGAATTAGTTCTTTGTGGGATGCTTCTTGCTTCAAGAGATATAATCGGAGGCAACAAGTGGGTAAGCGATAACAAGGAAGATGAAAACATTAACAAGACAATGGAAAAGGCAAAGAAGAATTTTGCCGGAAATGAAATTAAAGGTAAAAAGCTTGGTGTTATTGGTCTTGGAGCAATCGGAAGATTAGTAGCAAATATGGCTGTTTCACTGGGAATGGAAGTATATGGAACAGACCCTTATCTTTCAGTTGAAAGTGCATTAAGCCTTAAGAGAGCAGTTAATCTTGTAAATACAAGAGAAGAAATTTTTAAGACATGTGATTTTATTACAGTTCACACACCTCTTCTTGATGATACAAAGGAAATGATTAATAAAGACACAATTGCCATGATGAAGGATGGTGTTGTTGTTCTTAACTTTGCAAGAGATTTACTTGTATGTGATGATGATATGGCTGAGGCAATTAAGTCAGGTAAGGTTAAAAAATACGTTACAGATTTCCCTAATGCAAAGACAGCTAATATGGATGGCGTAATTGCAACTCCTCACCTTGGAGCGTCAACAGAAGAATCAGAAGATAACTGTGCTGTAATGGCAGTAAATGAAATCATGGATTTCGTTGAAAACGGAAATATTACAAATTCAGTAAACTATCCTGCAGCAACTCTTGGTGTATGTGATAAGACAGCCAGAATTACTATTTGTCATAAAAACGTACCAAACATGATTGGTCAGCTTACATCTGTAGTAGCAGGTGAAAACATTAACGTGGCAGATATGGTAGATAAGTCAAGAGGAGACTTTGCGTACGCAATTATTGATTTAGACCACCCTGTAACAGATGCTTTAATTGAAAAATTAAATGCAGTTGAAGGTGTAATTAAGGTAAGAATAGTTAAATAATTTATTTTTAATAATTTACTGATATAATGAGGCTGTTGTATAATAGCCTCATTATTGATTTTATGGAGAGTATTATGGAATTTTTATTAGCAGCCGATAATGTGGCAGATGAATTAGATGTTGAAAAAATCAGCCAGGATGTAAGCAGATTAGCTAAATTTACAGATAGCATGGTGTACAAGCTTATTAATTTCGGATTTAGCATACTAGTTGCAATTATAATATTTGTAATTGGAAAAATTATAATTAAGTTTGTCCGGAAATTTGTTAAAAAGTTACTTCTTAAGTCTACAGTGGATTTGGGAGTTGTAAAATTTATTGACTCAATAATAAAAGTTGTGGGTTATGTTATGGTTTTAATCATTATATGTGGTGAAATCGGCATCCAGACAACATCTTTTATTACCCTTTTAGGAACAGGTGGATTATCCATAGGTCTGGCACTTCAGGGAAGCCTTGCCAACTTTGCAGGCGGCGTACTTATTTTGGTTTCAAAACCATTTATAATAGGGGATTATGTACAAATATGTGGTGAAGAAGGTATTGTTAAGAAAATTGACATTATATATACAACATTGGTTAAATATGACAACAGAATTATAAAATGTCCTAACGGTGAAGTGGCAAATAATACTATTATTAATTATTCCAATGAAGACGGCAGACGTGTAGATGTAAAGTTTTCAGTTCACTATGACAGCGACCTTGCTAATGTTAAAAATGTTGTACGGGATATTATATCAAAATGCCCATATACACTAAAGGACAGGTCTAATGATGTGGCAATTACCAAATTAGATGACAGTGCCATAGCATTAGAGGCAAGAGTATGGGTGGAAACAAAGGATTATTGGCAGGCATATGACTATTTAAATGAACATATCAAAACAGGTCTTGATGAAAAAGACATTGTTATACCTTATAATCAGTTAGACGTGCATATTTCAAATAAGTAGACGAGGAGGAAACACTTGCTATGGTTTTAATTGTATGTTTGGATTTAAATAACGGTATGTATTTTAATAACAGAAGACAAAGCCGGGATAGAGAAGTAATTAAGGATATAGCCTTTATTACTAAAAACAATAATTTAATAATGACTGAATATTCACATAAATTATTTGAAAATGAATGTGAAAACATAGTTATAACTGATGATTTTGAAGGGCAATATTTGGAAAATGACTTTTGTTTTGTGGAAAATGAAGATGTTCAGTTAGAAAATATAAAGAAAATAATTGTTTACAGATGGGACAAAGTATATCCGTCAGATTATTGCCTCAATTTAGAAGGCTACCATTTAACGTCTACTTTGAAATTTAAGGGATATTCCCATGAAAAAATAGTTAAAGAGGTGTATTTGAGAAATGAAGAATAAATTTAAAGGTTTACTGGTATATTTAACACTTATTGCTTTATTTTTTTCAGGATGTAGTCAGGATATATCCACTTACTCAGACAATACAGAGGTAACTCAGGCAGTTACTAAGAACAACAGTGCCACTAAAAGTGATTCTAAGAAGCCAAAGAAAAAAAGTGGCAAAAACACATCGTCGAAAAAGAATAAAAGTAGTAAAAGGACAACTAAGAGCAGCAAATCGTCATTTAGCTATAAAAATGTTCCGAAATATAAAAACAAACCATATGTTGCAATTAACAATAACGAGCCATTTTTTAAAAAGAATGAATTAAAGGGAAAGTCCTTTGAAAAGTATTCAAAGCTTGATTATCTGGGAAGATGTGGAGTGGCTGAGGCATCTATTGGAACAGACTTAATGCCTAGTGAAAAGAGAGGCTCCATAAGTCAGGTAAAGCCCACAGGCTGGCATTCGGTTAGATATAATTTTGTTGACGGAAAATCTCTGTACAACCGCTGTCATTTAATCGGATACCAGTTATCAGGAGAAAATGCCAACGAGAGAAACCTTATTACGGGAACCAGATATTTAAATGTTGATGGTATGCTTCCTTTTGAAAATATGGTGGCAGATTATGTAAAAGAAACCAAAAATCACGTAATGTATAGGGTTACTCCTGTGTTTGTTGGAAATGAACTGGTGGCAAGAGGTGTCTTAATGGAAGGATATTCTGTCGAGGATGATGGAGACGGAATATGTTTTAACGTATTTTGCTATAATGCTCAGCCAAATGTAAAAATAAACTATGCCACAGGGGAAAGCAGTGGCTCAGGGAAAATTAAGACAGCACAAAATGGAAGCAGTAAAAATAACACTTCAAAAGGTGGAACATCAAAAAATCAAACCTCTAATGAAAATCAGGATGATTCAAAGTATGATTATATTTTAAACATGAATACACATAAGTTCCATTTGCCGGGATGTAGAGGTGTTAAGCAAATGAGTGAGGCAAATAAAGGCAAATATAAAGGCTCTAGAGAAGAAGTGATAGAACAGGGGTATGAACCGTGTAAAATATGTAACCCTTAGAATGACTTAGACTATAGATATGATGTAGAAACAGGTGTTACCTTGCTACCTTGCGTTAAGGTAATGCCTGTTTTAGTATGAAATATTTGATAATGTTACAAGAAAGATACAATTTTGAAATATAATTTTTTGTATTAATATAGGTTAACATTGCCTTTTTAAGGCTTGATTGATTCATGGAGGGAGTTATGGAAATATTAACTTTTCTTTTTTGGAGGTTGTTTATACTTAAAGCAACGGCATCCATTTTGGGAGGCTTGTATTTATGCATAAAGGGGAACAAAATTTCAACAGTAACAATACAAAAAATGTTTTCAGGTTATTGTGGAGTAATATTTGGTTCATTGATTATGTTTTTACTTAACCCAAATGCCATTCTTATGATTTTGGGTTGTGTAATAGGTTATTTCATATTTTTTCTGACTGATAAAATTTTTAAAAATAATGGAATGTTTCTGGTATCGTTTGTGTGTGTTATGGAATGGGGATATATTATACCCACAAGTATCATTTTTCATAATGCTGAAAGATTAAAAAACAGCATACACATAATATCAGATAAAGACAGAAGTTATGTTGAAAAATATTTTATGGGAGATAATTATGCAATTTGGGACAAATGTTTTTTCATGGCAGTTTTGATTGGTCTAATAGCTGCTGTTGTCATGGCACTGGTTGTAAAAAACAGGAAAGTATTAAATTTTATGATGTTATTAATAGGTTCAGTTCAACTTTTTGGAAGCATTTTCTCGGTTTCAAATTACTTTGACAGAAGGGTAACTGATTGGGAAGTAGTATACATTCCATATATGAACATCCACTTTGAAAACAATGGGATTTATCTGGGATGGTCAATCATTATGACTGCCATAATATTTTATTGGATTCAGAAAAAGGTGGACAAATCAAACAATAATATAGATTAAAAATATACATACTAAAAATCTCCTGTTACAGGATAGCCTGACAGGAGATTTTTGTGTACGGATTTATTTGTTTAAATATTCTTTATATACCTTAATTACCTTTTTCATTGCATCAGGTCCCGGAGCACCGATGGTTGTTCGCTTGTTTACGCATGTTTCTAAGCTGATAGCATTGTATATATCATCTTCAAAAACAGGGCTGATTGCCTTATATTCGTCTAAAGTCATATCGTCTAAGGCAATTTTCTTTTCTTCACAGAAAAGAACTAACTGACCTACAATTCCGTGGGCATCTCTAAAAGGAACACCATGATTTACAAGGTAGTCAGCAGCATCTGTGGCATTAGTAAATCCATGTTTGGTGCTGGCTTCCATAATATCTTTATTGAAAGTCATTGTGTCAATCATTCCTGTAAATAAAACAATACAGCCCTTTACAGTATCAATGGCATCAAAGGTAAGCTCTTTATCTTCCTGCATATCCTTATTATAGGCAAGAGGAAGTCCCTTCATTGTTGTAAGGATAGAAGTAAGGGCACCATATACACGTCCCGTTTTACCACGAATAAGTTCTGCAATATCAGGATTTTTCTTCTGTGGCATAATACTTGAACCTGTGCTATAGGAATCGTCAATGTTGACAAATCTGTATTCATTGGAGTTCCAAATGCAGATTTCCTCACAGAAGCGGCTTAAATGCATCATAATGGTGGATAATGCACTAAGAAGTTCAATTATGTAGTCCCTGTCTGATACTGAATCCATACTGTTTAAAGTTGGTCCGTCAAAATCAAGTAACTGTGCAGTATATTCTCTGTCTAACGGATAGGTAGTTCCTGCAAGGGCACCTGAACCAAGAGGACAATAATTCATTCGTTTATAAATATCATCAAGTCTGTCACGGTCACGTTTAAACATTTCAAAATATGCACCAAAATGATGGGCAAGAGTAATTGGCTGTGCCTTTTGAAGATGAGTAAATCCCGGCATATATGTTTCTGTGTTATTTTCAATAACATTTAACAGAGAAGAAAGAAGAGTCTTAAGTAATCCGTTAATTTCAACCACTTCATCTCTGGTGTATAATTTCATATCTAAGGCAACCTGGTCATTACGGCTTCTTCCTGTGTGAAGCTTTTTGCCGGCGTCGCCAATACGTTCTATTAAATTAGCTTCAACAAAGCTGTGAATATCTTCACTTTCCTTTGAAAACTGAAGAGTACCATTATCAATATCTTCCTTAATACCTTCTAATCCTTTGATAATCTGATTCATTTCATCTGTGGAAATAATATTTTGTTTACCAAGCATTTTAACATGAGCAATACTTCCACGTATATCCTGTGCATAAAATTTCTGGTCAAAAGAGAGAGATTCATTAAAGTTATGAACTAACTGATTTTCCTCTTTTGTAAAACGACCGCCCCATAATTTCATATGTATACCTCGCTATTTCGTAATTTTTAGTTTATTTAAGACCTAATAGGCCTACAACTATAAAAGTATATCATTTAAGCACTGGTTTTTCAAATGTTCTTTTGATATACTATAGCTTGCTTAAGAATCAATGAAATAATTAGAAAACTAATGAAAGGTCAGTTATAATGAAATTTTATTTTGCACCTTTAGAGGGAGTAACGGGATTTACATATAGAAATGTTTTTGCAGATTTGTTTGGTGGAGTGGATAAATACTATGCACCCTTTATTTCTCCCTGTGTAAATGACAAATTAAAGGGAAAAGAAATAAGGGATATTTTGCCGGAAAACAATAGTGGTAAGGTAAATCTAGTTCCTCAGATTTTAACTAATCGGGCAGATTATTTTATAAAGGCTACAAAACAGATTATGGATATGGGTTATACAAAGGAAATTAATATAAATATTGGTTGCCCTTCAGGTACGGTAGTAGCCAAAAACAAAGGTTCGGGATTCCTTAGGGATACAGATGCCATGGACAGGTTTTTTGAGGAAATATTTAACTGGAGGGATTCAGACGAAAGTGGACTGGATATTTCGGTAAAAACAAGGATAGGAGTAAATGATGCTGAAGAATTTTCGGAAATTATGGAGGTTTATAACCAATATCCAATTAGTGAACTTACCATACATCCCAGAACCAGAAAGCAAATGTATAGGGATACGCCGGATATGAAGGCTTTTGATTATGCTTTTAAGGTGAGCAGGAATCCTTTGTGCTATAATGGGGACATTAGAACAGTTATGGATTATGAAAATTTTGCAAAAAAGTACAATGTAGAGGCGGTAATGATTGGCAGAGGACTGATTGCAAATCCACAGTTGGTAAATGAAATTAAGGGACAAGAGAAGCTTACTAAAGAAATGTTAAAACAGTACCATGACAGGCTGTACCGGGATTTTGAAAAAATAATGAAAGCTGATAAGCACCTTTTATTCAAAATGAAGGAATTTTGGAATTATGTATCATGGAATTTTGAAGATGAAAATAAGTGTGCCAAGTTGGTTAGAAAATGCCAGAATTTGTACAAATACAACCTGGCAGTAGAAGAAATATTTGTAACAATGGAACTTAAATAAAAAGAAAAAACTCCGATTACACAAGAAAAGGTAACCGGAGTTTCTTTGAATTATTTAGTTAAAATTTCAAGAATTTTATTGCTTCGTTCAATGAAGGCTGTCATGCTTTCAGGATTAAGTGGTGTATGGCTTATTAATGCTAAATCATAAAGCTGTTTGCAAATAAGCTCTGTGTTTTCACCTTCCGGATTGTCCAAAATATACTTAACAAGATTGTTAGAAGCATTAAGGGTAAGAGTTTCACCGGCTCCGCCAAACATTGAAGGATCCATATTAGACATACCATACATTTTCATCATATCCTGCATACGGCGTGTCTCTTCAGAAACGGTAATCATAGAAGATACCTTTTCATCCTTTAATTTCTGAACCTTTATATCAATTTCCCTTCCCAACGCTTTCTTGAAGGTTTCGCTTAACTTTTCTTTTAATGATTTTTCTTCATCTTCACTTAATTCTTCCGTGAATGAATCGTTTAATTCATCATCAATACGTTTAAATTTAACCCCTTCATTCTTTGATTCAAGCTGTGTAATAAATGGCTGGTCAATGCTGTCCTTTAAAATAACTGCATCGATGCCCTGAGCCTTAAACATATTTACATACTGGCTCTGCTGAACAGGGTCGTTTGTATAGAAAATAGTGTTTTCATGATTTTCCTTATTTTCTTCAAGGCATTCCTTAAATGTAAGATATTTATTATCTAAGTTCTTGAAAAGAACATAGTCAGACATCTTTTCGCAGAATTTCTCGTCTTTTAAGCAGCCGTATTTAATGAAGGGACTAATGTCATCCCAGTATTTCTCATAATTTTCCTTATCGGTTTTACACATACCGGATAATTTATCAGCAACTTTCTTAGTAATGTAGTCTGAAATCTTTTTAACGAAACCATCATTTTGCAAAGCAGAACGTGAAACGTTAAGTGGAAGATCAGGACAATCAATAACACCCTTTAAAAGCATTAAAAATTCAGGAATTACCTCTTTAATATTATCGGCGATAAATACCTGATTGTTGTAAAGTTTAATAGTGCCTTCTATGGATTCGTATTCCATATTAATCTTAGGGAAGTATAAAATACCTTTCAAATTAAATGGATAATCCATATTTAAATGAATCCAGAATAAAGGTTCCTTATAATCCATGAAAACCTTATGATAAAATGCACGATATTCTTCATCACTACATTCATTTGGATGTTTTGTCCAAAGAGGAGTAGTGTCACTGATACTTACCGGACGCTTCAAAACCTTAACTTTTTTCTTTTCAGGTTCAACCTCTACAGTCTCCTTAGTACCGTCTTCCTTTTCTTTTTCTTCAGTTTTAGCTGGCTCTACAATATGTTCAATAACAGTATCTTTTTCTGTTAATTCTGATTCGTCAATTGTTTCATATTCAGGCTCTGCAGTTTCGTCAGATAAGAATATTTCCACAGGCATAAATGAGCAATATTTATCCAAAACTTCACGGGCTCTGTACATATTGGCAAATTCTACACTGTCTTCATTTAAGTAAAGAGTAATCTTTGTGCCACGGGTTGTTTTGTCAGATTCACTCATGTTAAATTCGGTTCCGTCTTCACAATCCCACAATACAGCCTTAGCATCCTTCTTGTAAGATAATGTATCAATTGTAACTCTGTCGGCAACCATAAAAGCAGAGTAGAAGCCTAAACCAAAATGTCCTATAATCTGGTCATCAGATGTTTTGTCCTTGTACTGTTCAAGGAAAGCTTCAGCACCTGAAAAGGCAATCTGGTTAATATATTCATCAACTTCATCCTCCGTCATGCCGATACCGTTATCAATAAAAGTGATGGTTTTTTCATTAGGATTTACAATAACCTGAACCTTAAGCTCTTCGTCATCAGCGATTTCTGTTTCACCCATCATATCCAATTTCTTTAATTTGGTAATCGCATCACATCCGTTTGATACTAATTCTCTGAAAAAAATGTCATGGTCAGAGTACAGCCATTTCTTAATAATAGGAAATATGTTTTCGCTATTAATAGATAAACTTCCTGTTTTTGCCATTATTAATCACTCCTTATATAAAAATATTTTATTTCAAATCTAAAAAGAGAAGTAATCCTTCTCAATAAAGTCAATTTTAACGCACAAAAATAAAAAGTCAATACAAAATTAGCACTCGCTTCAAACGAGTGCTAAAAGTTTACTATTTGTTAACATTTTAGAAAAAATTAGTTTTCATCACAGGAAAAATAATTGTTAAAAAAGGTAAGAACCATTTTATCCCAATAATGATCTAATGTTTTATCCATGGTGAAAACATTAATGGAAGTGCCTGTTATAACTTCTAATGTATTATTTTCATATAAAATATGTATGTACAGTCCGCCTATTTGGTGTAAATCCATATCCATACCGGAGGCGTCTAGAATTTTGCCGTGATATTCCTTGGCAAGAGAAAATACCAGCTTCATTTTAGTTGGAACTTTTTTACCTTTTATGATTTCAAAGCATATATGTTTAATATCCTTCCAATATACAAAGTCATTTATTTTTGCTTCAAGTTCATTAGAATCATAAAAAGCCGCATTTATCCGTCCGTTAAGGGAGAACGAATTAGAAGTATCAATTTGTCCTTCGCATAATAAATAATTATCAAAAGTCTCCTTAACTAAAAGATGCTGCATAAAATTATTTATATCATTTACTTTAAAACTAATCATAAAAAAATTATAGCAGACAAAATACTTCACATCAAGAATGTTAAAGAAAAATAGTTATTATAATGTGGTAAAATGTAAAGTAAATGTAATTTTAAACTTTACATTTATATTTTAACTATGTATAATATCATTGTTTAGACGCTTCTGTAGCTCAGTTGGTAGAGCAGCTCACTCGTAATGAGCAGGTCACGTGTTCGAGTCACGCCAGGAGCTTTTATTTTTTATTAATAGTGAGGCTTTTATATGTCATACAAACCTTATAAAGTACCAAAAAACAACAATATTTATTCAAGAGGAAACAGGCAGGGAAGAAACAACAGACAAAATTCCCTAAAAGATGACAGAATAAAACTTTTTGGTTTCCGTTCAGGTGTTTCATATAAGATGATACTTGCTATTTTATATTATGGTTTTATGACGTTTTATATAATTACCGGAATCTACGGTGAAATAAAGTATTACACTTTTGAACCTATGGATGTGGTGTTGTTTGTCATAAAATATATTTTCTTTTTCATATTATTTTTTAGTCCCGCCATTTTCTTATCAGATTTTAAATATCGGGATTCAATTCCACTATTTAAAAGGAGAACGGCAGGCGCTTCCATAACAGGATTAATTATTATATGGATGTTTTGTTACTTGATGGTAAACATTAATATTTACTGTATGTCAGATACCTGGAAAAAATCGAGGGATGATTATAACAGGTATTTAATTGAACAGCGTGAAAAGACAACGCAGAGTGGAGATGTAAATGAAAAATAAGAAGATTGTAATAATTGTGTTAGCGGTTATAGTTGTAATTGCCATTGTAGCAGTTATATTTGGCATAAAAAAATCAAATAAAGATAAAGGTGACAGTAACAAGATAACCACATCAGCTGCGACAAAAGAAAACACAACATACGTGGATCAGACTGTTGAAGCTTTGTCAGAAACAGTAACAGATGCACAGGGAAATGTTGTTGTGGAAACAACAAAGCCTGATAGTGCTACAACTGAAAAGACAGACAAAACTAAAAATGATAAAAAAAATGGCAACGTCAATGAAATGAATGATATTTTCACAGATGAAGCCATTGAAAATAAAGAAACAAAGAAAAAAAATGAGCAGAATACTACCTCTAAAACAGAAGATGAAACTAAAAAATCTGATTCAAAAAATGGAGATGGCTGGTCTGAGCTTTATTAAGTTTGTTAAATAAAATTTAAAATATATTTTTTAGGAGAGAAATGATGAAATTAGACAAGAAATTAAAAGTAGGCGTACTTGGAGCTACAGGTATGGTAGGACAGAGATTTATCACATTGCTTGATAATCATCCATGGTTTGAAGTTACAACGTTGGCTGCAAGCCCACGTTCAGCAGGAAAGACATATGAAGAAGCTGTTGGGGACAGATGGAAAATGTCAGTTCCAATGCCTGAAAGTGTAAAAAAGATGATTGTACACAATGTTAATGAAGTAGAGGCAGTTGCTTCAACAGTTGACTTCGTTTTCAGTGCTGTTGACATGACAAAGGAAGAAATCAAGAAAATTGAAGAGGATTATGCAAAAACAGAAACACCTGTTGTATCAAACAACAGTGCTCACAGATGGACACCGGATGTACCAATGGTAGTTCCTGAAATTAATCCTGAACATTATGAAGTAATAGAATTCCAGAAGAAGAGACTTGGCACAACAAAAGGATTTGTTGCAGTTAAACCTAACTGTTCAATACAAAGTTATGCACCTGTTCTTACAGCATGGAAGAAATTTGAGCCTACAGAAGTTGTAGCAACAACATATCAGGCTATTTCAGGTGCCGGCAAAACATTTAAGGACTGGCCTGAAATGGTGGGAAACATTATTCCATACATTGGTGGTGAAGAAGAAAAATCAGAGCAGGAGCCACTTAGACTTTGGGGTAAGATTGTTGATGGAGAAATTGTTAAGGCTACATCACCGGTTATTACAACACAGTGTATCAGAGTACCTGTTTTAGACGGACATACGGCAGCTGTATTTGTTAAGTTTGCTAAAAAGCCTTCAAAGGAAGAATTAATTGAGGCTATGGTAAACTTTAGTGGAGAGCCGCAGAAGTTAGAACTTCCTAGTGCACCAAAGCAGTTTATTCAGTACTTAGAGGATGATAACAGACCGCAGGTAGCTTTAGACGTTAATTTTGAACATGGAATGGGAATTTCAGTAGGACGTTTGAGAGAAGACAGTGTATACGATTACAAGTTTGTGGGATTATCACATAATACTCTTAGAGGTGCCGCAGGAGGAGCTGTATTATCAGCAGAACTTTTAGTTGCAAAGGGATATATTACAGCAAAATAATATGTAATAATTATGAGTTATTGCTTTATTTATTAAATTTGATTTTTAAAGCAATAACTCTTTTTATGTTTAAGATTAAAAAATGCAATAGTTGATACAAAAAATATACACAGAATTACTATAACTGTTTTATCAAACTTACAGGAGATTTACAATGAAACAGTCAGATTACAGAAGAGAGCAGAAAAAACTTAGAAAAATTCAAATTGCCATAACAATAAGCGGAATAATAATCAGCATTGTATTGTTAGTGGGAATTGTTCAAAATATTGCAAAACAGAATGAAAGTCATAAGTCTAAAGAAAACGCTACTAAACAGGTTGAAACTGAAAAGAAAGAGGAGACTACAGCAGAAAAGAAAAGTAAAACAAAAAAGAAATATAAGATTAGTGCTCCAAAGGAATATACAAGAACACAAATATTAAAATTTTTAAAACAATATTCAGACAGTGACGAGAATATTAAGTATTTATATGAAAATCGTGACAATTATGATACTGATTTGCTGGAAAAAGTGGCAAATAATCCTGAAATGGCGGAATTTATAGCGAACTATTTTGATTACGAATCAGAGGGCAAGCCCAAGTTGTCAAAAAATGAAAGGGCTGCTGAAGTTCCACTACTTATCCAATGGGATAAAAGGTGGGGATATAAGACCTACGGTGATTCTAATATAGGATTGGCAGGCTGTGGACCAACCTGTGTTTCAATGGTGGTGTATAGTTTAACAAGAAATGATAAGGTAACACCGGTTACAGCGGCGAAATATAGTGAAGAAAACGGATATTATGTAGAGGGAATCGGGACAGCTTGGAAACTAATGACAACTTTTCCGGCAGAATATGGAATAAATATACATGAGGTGGGGCTATCCAAGGAACGTATTGAAAGTGAATTAGATAACGGTGGACTAATTATATGTGCAATGGGTCCCGGTGATTTTACATTAAGTGGTCATTTTATAGTTATATATGGTTATGACGATAATGGTTTCAAGATAAATGATCCAAATTGTATTACAAGAAGCAAAAAACAGTGGACATATGACAGATTGGCAACTCAAATTAAGGCTTTGTGGGGATACAAATTGGAAGAAACAAGAGAAACTCAGAAATAATAGGAAATTATTTTGATAAAAAATCATTAAAAGTATAGACTATTTTGTCATTTTATGAGAAAATATGTAGTGGTGTGGGCATTAGACAGCTTTGACCCACGATTTTATCACATATTTCGAAAGGAGTATTTATTCAAATGATTTATTCAAAAGAAGTTGAAATGATGTGTCCTGTAGCTAAGGGCGCAAAACATGAGCCGGCTCCAATTCCTGAAGAAGGAAAATGGGTTTACTCAAAAGAAATCAAAGATATTTCAGGTTTTACACATGGTGTTGGCTGGTGTGCTCCACAGCAGGGTGCTTGTAAGCTTACATTAAATGTTAAAGAAGGTATC
>NZ_CAKVZL010000057.1:7060-14125 GCF_934835595.1 Eubacterium sp. AF15-50 | reverse complement strand
ACCTCCCTACGGGGACTGGAATGAAAAACTGTTAGAAGAAACAGATATGTCAATTGTGCTGTGGAGCGTAGACCCGGAGGACTGGAAGGATAGAAATGCAGATGTTGTGGCAAAAAGAGTGATTAAAAGCACCCGCCCCGGGGATATAATATTGTTACATGATATTTTTGGAACATCTGTTGATGCAGCACTTAAAATTGTGGATGAACTACAAAGTAAGGGATATCAGTTTGTGACGGTGGACCAAATAGAGGATTCTAATTTAATAAAAAAACAAGTTGTGGAATAATCAGTGGGATGTTATACTTTACGGGAGATTTTAAATAAAAACTTAAGGAGATATAAATATGTTTGGAGCAGTTATTTATAAATATTTAATAGTTTTCCTGGTATCTATGGTGCCAATTGTTGAACTTAGAGGAGCCATTCCCATAGCAGCAGGAATGGGGCTTCCAATGGTTACATCTTACATTATCTGTGTTATTGGAAATATGCTTCCGGTACCTATAATATTTTTGTTTGCAAGAAAGGTATTAATATGGGGAGCAGATAAAAAATATATTGGAAAGTTTTTCTCATGGTGCATAGACAAAGGTGAGCGTGGAGGGGAGAAGCTTAAGTCAAAGGCAGGAAGGGGACTTTATGTTGCCCTTATGTTATTTGTAGGAATACCTCTTCCGGGAACAGGTGCATGGACGGGAACATTGGCAGCAAGCTTCTTAGATATGGATTTTAAAAAGAGCGTAATAGCCTGCATGGGAGGCGTACTTTTAGCAGGTATAATAATGGGAGTTTTAAGTGCCTTGGGAGTGTCGGCATTTAGTGCTACAGTTTAAGAATGGAGCGTTGTATGGCAAAGAAACAAATGAATTACGACTATATGTATAAAGGACAGAAGAACATCACTAAGGGAACCACAGATGGGAAATACACCCCGGGAATGGTTGGAAAAATAACCATGGCAATAACCATTCCATCAGCCTTAATTGCGTTTATTTCAGTAATGATGGCAATTTCTGGAATACAGCAGGCTATATTAGTAACAATAGTTACGTTTATAATATCCTTTGTGGGAAGCATAGTTTTAGCAATTGACATTGTAATATTTAACAGAAAAGAAAGAAAAAAATATAAAGACACGGAAACACCTAAGGGACCGGATATAATGAGGATACTACATTTAATTATAGGAGTATTTGTGGGCATCATTATAGGATACCTCCTTTGGGGAGCCAAAAACTAAATGAACGAAGTTCATTTTTATAAATGTTTTTGGCGAACTGCCGCCGAATGAAATGAGGGGGCAACACAATGGAGCCAAAAACTAAATGAACGAAGTTCATTTCTATAAATGTTTTTGGCGAACTGCCGCCGAATGAAAGGAGAAGTTTAAATGGATACATTACCCAAAGACCCGGTTATGCTTTTAAGCGTTGTAAATACCAATTTAAGAGATTTTTACGGAAGCCTTGATGATTTTTGCAGGGCAAAGGATGTGGATAAAAGTGAGATAGAAGAGAAACTGGAAAAAATCAATTATAGCTATGATGCCACATCAAATCAGTTTGTATAAAATATAATGGTAAGTTTGATAAAACCCCGTTAATATGATATGATAATTTAGTTGTAGATTATTTATCAATATAACGAGGTTTTTTATTATGAAATGGAATAAATACACTTTAAAAACAACCACTGAAGCTACAGATTTTGTCAGTGGTATTATGATAGAATTAGGAATTAACGGAATACAGATAGAGGATAATCTCCAGATTACCCAGGGGGAAAAGGAGAAAATGTTCATTGATTATCTGCCGGATTTGCCGGAAGATGACGGTGTGGCATATATCAGTTTTTATACGGAAGAAAATGCTGATGATGAAAATGACGAAAATCTCTTAGAAAGTTTAAGGGAAAAGTTAAAGGAAGCAAACGGTTTTATTAATATAGGTGAAGGAAGCATAGAAAAATCCACTACAGAGGACGTGGACTGGGTTAATAACTGGAAAAAATATTTTAAGTCATTTATGGTAGGTGATTTTTACATTAAACCTACATGGGAGAGTGTAGATGAAAAGTATTCACATATGCAGATGATTGAAATTGATCCGGGAACAGCTTTTGGAACAGGGAAACATGAAACAACACAGCTTTGCATTAACCAGCTTACAAAGTATATAAGAGCCGGTGATGAAGTATTGGATTTAGGCTGTGGAAGCGGCATATTATCCATTGTTGCAAAGAAGTTAGGGGCAGGACATGTGGATATGACAGACATAGACCAGGCTGCAATAGATGCTGTGTATGATAATTTTAAGGTCAATAAAATCCCTATGGATGACGTTGAAGTTATATTGGGAAATGTGTTAGATGATGAAAAAATGCAACAAAAATTTGAAAATAAAAAATATGATGTTGTGGTGGCAAATATTTTGGCGGATGTTATTATTCCAATTGCCGGTATTGTGGATAGATTTTTAAAGGATGGAGGAATATTTATTTCCTCAGGAATTATTTATATGAAGGAAGAAGCAGTAAAGGAAGCGGTGGAAAATAACAGAGGATTAAAATTAACAGATGTAGTTAAACAAGGCGACTGGCGGGCTGTTATGGCAGAAAAAAGGTAGAGAAATGTATAGATTTTTTGTTGAGGAAAACCAAATCGGTGAGGACAGAATTACCATTACGGGAAAAGATGTAAACCATATAAGAAATGTTTTGAGAATGAATGTGGGAGAGAAGGTTTTAATAAGTAATGGTATGGACAGGGAATATGTATGCTCCATAGATAACATTTTAAAGGATGAAGTTCAGGTTATAATAGAAGATGTAAACGGTCCTGCAAGGGAACTTCCTGTTAAAGTTACTTTATTTCAGGGACTTCCAAAGTCAGACAAAATGGAAACGGTTATTCAAAAAATGGTGGAGTTAGGGGCATATGAAATAGTTCCTGTTGCCACTAAAAGATGTGTTGTTAAGTTAGATGCAAAAAAGGCGGAAGCCAAAACAAAAAGGTGGAATCTTATAGCGGAAAGTGCCGCAAAACAGTCAAAAAGAGGAATTATCCCCAAGGTTTTACAGCCGGTGTCTTTTAGTAGGGCGTTGGAAATGGCAACCAACATGGATATGATTCTGATTCCTTATGAAGAGGCTGAAAATATGGATATTACAAGGGATATAGTTTCAAAAATAAAAAAAGGCATGTCTGTTGGAATTTTCATAGGACCTGAAGGAGGGTTCGCACCGGAAGAGGTTTTAGAGGCAGCAGAATATGGTGCAAAGCAAATAACTCTTGGAAAAAGAATTTTAAGAACGGAAACAGCCGGTATGACAATTATGTCGGTAATAATGTATTTGACGGAAGAATAGTGAGGAAACACAAATGGAAGCGTATTTCGACAATTCAGCTACTACTAAAGTAACTGAAAATGTAAAAAATATAGTTGTAGATGCAATGACAAAGGATTATGGAAATCCATCTTCTATGCATATGATAGGCGTAGAGGCAGAAAAATATATAAAGGATGCTAAAGACTGTATTGCTGATATTTTAAAGGTAGATAGCAAGGAAATATATTTTACATCCGGTGGAACAGAATCAAATAATATGGCAATAATAGGTTCTGTTGAGGCAAATAAAAGAAGTGGAAACAAGGTAATTACTACAAAGGTAGAACATTCTTCCGTGGCAAATCCAATGAAGTATTTAGAAAAAATGGGATATAACGTAGTATACCTTCCTGTGGATGAATACGGCGTGGTGGATTTAGAGGCACTAAAAAAAGAGATGAGTGAAGACACAATATTAGTGTCAATAATGTATGTAAATAACGAAGTTGGTGCCATAATGCCAATTCACGAAATAGGAAAATATATAAAAACAGTAAATCCAAAGGTGGTTTATCATGTGGATGCCATTCAGGCCTTTGGTAAAATGGAAATTAGACCTAAAAAGGACAACATTGATATTTTAACCGTTAGCGGACACAAGATACATGGACCTAAAGGAAGCGGTTTTATTTATATAAAGAAAAATACTAAAATCAATCCTATAATTTTAGGAGGGGGGCAGCAGGAAGGCATGCGTTCAGGAACGGAAAATGTTCCGGGAATTGCAGGAATAGGTTTAGCGGCAAAGGAATGTTATGATAATTTAGAAGAAAACGTAAAAATCATGACAGACTTAAAAGACTATCTTATTGATAAATTAAGCGGCATAGAAGGTGTTACAATAAACAGCAGAAAGGGAGATAAAGGTGCTCCCCATATTGTAAGTGCAAGCTTTTCAGGGGTAAGAAGTGAGGTATTGTTACACGCTCTTGAAGATAAAGGAATATATGTGTCAGCAGGAAGTGCCTGCTCATCTAACAGACCTGCCGTAAGTGAAACATTAAAGGCAATGAAGGTAGATAAGGATTTGTTAGGTTCCACCATAAGATTTAGTTTTTGCAAATTTAACACAAAGGAAGAAGTAGATTATGCAGTGGAAGAAATAACAAAGCTTCTTCCGGTTTTAAGAAAATATGTAAGGAGATAAAGGAAATGTTTAAATCATTTTTAATAAAGTATGCGGAAATCGGGGTAAAGGGAAAAAACAGATTTTTGTTTGAAGATGCTTTAGTTGACAATGCAAGAAGGGCATTAGATAAAGTTGACGGTGATTTCAAGGTCACAAAGGAATATGGAAGAATATATGCAACAGCTGAAAACGACTATGATTTTGATGAAGTTGTTGATGCTCTTAAGCACGTATTTGGTATTGTGGGAATTTGTCCTATGGTACAAATTGAAGATAACGGATTTGAAGATTTAGCAAATCAGGTTATAAAATATATTGATGAAAATTATGAGGATAAGAATTTTACATTTAAGGTTATGGCAAGACGTGCCAGAAAAAATTACCCTATGGAGTCAATGGAAATTAATGCGGAAATGGGAGGAAGAATTCTAGAGGCATTTCCTGAAACAAAGGTTGACGTTCATAACCCTGATGTGATTTTAACCATTGAAATTAGAAATCATATAAATATTTATTCAAAAATAATTCCGGGACCGGGAGGAATGCCGGTAGGAACAGCAGGAAAGGCAATGCTTTTGTTGTCAGGAGGAATTGACAGCCCGGTAGCAGGATGGATGACTGCAAAGCGTGGTGTAGTAGTGGATGCAGTATACTTCCATGCACCTCCATACACATCTGAAAGAGCAAAACAGAAGGTAGTGGATTTGGCAAAAATCGTATCTGAATATTCAGGACCAATGAAGTTATATGTAGTTAATTTTACAGATATTCAGATGTATATATATGATAAATGCCCTCACGATGAACTGACTATTATTATGAGAAGATATATGATGAGAATAGCTGAATATTTTGCAAAGGAAGAAGGAGCACAGGCATTAATTACCGGTGAGTCGATAGGACAGGTGGCAAGTCAGACCATGCAAAGTCTTGCAGCAACAAATGAGGTATGTACACTTCCGGTATTCAGACCTGTAATAGCTTTTGATAAACAGGAAATAGTAGATGTATCATTAAAGATTGGAAGCTATGAAACATCAATACTTCCATATGAGGATTGCTGTACAACTTTTGTGGCAAAACATCCGGTTACAAAACCTAATATTAATGTAATTAAAAATTCAGAAACTCATTTAGCTGAGGAAATAGACAGAATGTTTAAGGAAGCAATTGACACAGTAGAAGTAATAGAAATTAACAACTAAAAAAAGACACAAAAAAAGTGGCTGACTAAAAAATTAGCCGGCCACTTAGGCTTTATTCGTATTTTTTAAGAACTTCAAGGATTTCATCAAGATTGTCCTCGTTATGTATATTCAAATCAATTGGTTTTGACAAATCAAGACTGAAGATGCCCATAATAGATTTTGCATCTATAACATAACGTCCTGAAACCAAGTCGAAGTCGTTATCAAATTTTGTGATATCATTTACAAATGATTTAACCTTGTCGATAGAGCCTAAATTAATAGTAACTGTTTTCATATTTGTACACCTCTCTTTTTTTATCTCTTTCCTTTACATAATAGCACGGATTTAACATTTGTTCAATGAGAACAAATAACAAAATTACAATTAAATATAGGTTAAATTAGTGTAAATTTGTATAAGGTGCAGAGGCTTTAAAAAGAAAGGTTTAAAATAAAATATTTGGAGATTAGAATGAAAAAGGTAGCATTACACAACTTAGGATGTAAGGTAAATTCTTATGAAACAGAGGCAATGTCCCAGCTCCTTGCAAATGCAGGGTATGAGATAGTTTCTTTTTCTGAGAAAGCCGACGTATATATAGTAAATACATGTTCTGTAACTAATATGGCTGACAGAAAATCAAGACAAATGCTTCATAAGGCAAAGAAAATGAATGAAGGTGCCATTGTGGTGGCAACAGGCTGCTATGTGCAGACAGCCTCTGAGAAAATTGCAGAGGATTTGTCTATAGACATAATTGTGGGAAATAACAAAAAGAAAGAAATTGTGGAAATATTACAGGAATATTTTAAGGAACACAAAAAGAATTATATTATTGACATAAATAAGACTGATGAATATGAGGACTTGGAAATTGCCACTGTTACGGAGCATACCAGGGCTCATTTGAAGATTCAGGACGGATGCAACAATTTCTGCTCATACTGCATTATTCCTTATGCCAGAGGGCGAATAAGAAGCAGAAAAATGGATAGTATAAAAGATGAATTGGAAAGATTGGCAAATAACGGATTTAAGGAAGTTGTGTTTACGGGAATTAACTTAAGTTGTTATGACGATAATGGAAAGAAATTAATAGATGTAATAGAATTAGCTGAAAATACAGAAGGAATTGAACGTATAAGATTAGGCTCCCTTGACCCGGAAGTGGTAACGGAGGAATTTGCCCACAGATTATCAAAAGTTACAAAAATCTGTCCTCATTTCCATTTGTCCATGCAAAGCGGATGCGATACAACGTTAAAAGCCATGAACAGACATTACACATCAGAAGAATATTATAACAAATGCATGCTTCTCAGGGAGATATTTATAAATCCCGCATTTACCACAGA
>NZ_CAKVZL010000057.1:0-7050 GCF_934835595.1 Eubacterium sp. AF15-50 | reverse complement strand
CCGCAGGAAAGTGATGAAGACTATGCAACAACAAGAGAGTTTGTAAAAAAAGTAGGGTTTTCAGAGCTTCATGTGTTTAAATATTCAAGAAGAGACGGAACTGTTGCGGCAAAAATGATAGGACAGGTAGATGAAACCATAAAATCAAAGAGAAGCGAAGATTTGATTTCAGTGGGAGAATCTTTAAAAGAAAACTATAGAAAAGAAAAAATCGGGGAAAAAGTATCGGTGCTTTTTGAGGAGGAAAAGGAAATAAATGGAATAAAATATCAGGTAGGTCACACTAAAGAATACATAGAGGTGGCTGTGGAAACTAAGGAAAATCTGGCAGGAAAAATAGAAGAAGTTTTCCTTAAAGACTTTATTGATAATGAAATAATGCTTGCCACTAGGAAAGTTTTATATTAAAATCATAATATACTGCCATTAAAAGGCAAAAAAAGGACGTGATAAGATGAGCAATTTAGGCAATACACAGTTTTTTAGAGTTCAGCCTGAAACTAAGTTAGGCGTGGAAGAGATTTTCGAAAAGGTATATGAGGCGTTAGCTGAGAAAGGATATAATCCGGTAAACCAGATAGTGGGTTATATTATGTCCGGAGATCCGACTTATATTACAAGCTACAAAAATGCAAGAAGTCTTATTATGAAAGTCGAGCGGGATGAGCTCATAGAAGAGGCTGTAAAATATTACATTAATAATAAATTAAAATAACTGCGTTGAAAAAAATGTAGCTTTAGTAGTTATGCTCTTTTTTAGGTAAAGTGCGTAAAATAAAAGATTAAGGGTTAAACTATGAGAATAATGGGATTAGATTTCGGTTCAAAAACAGTGGGAGTGGCTGTAAGTGACGAGTTAGGTCTTACTGCTACGGGAATTGAAATAGTCAGAAGAGATTCGCCAAATAAGTTAAGGAAGACTTTGGCAAGAATTGAAGCACTTATTAATGAATATAATGTTGATAAAATCGTGTTGGGTTACCCGGTTATGCTAGACGGCAGCGAGGGAGAAAGAGTGGAGAAAACAAAAGAGTTTGCAACTATGTTACACAGAAGGACTAACCTTGAAATAATATTTCAGGACGAAAGGCTTACCACGGTGGAAGCCTATGAGATTATGGACTTAGCAGGTATTAAAAGGGAAGACAGGTATAAATATGTTGACCAGGTTGCAGCGCAGGTTATTTTAGAGGATTATTTAAACAGCAATAATTAGTTTTAGTTTAAATCAGTTTTAAGGAAAAATAGTTAGAGGTATTTTATTTAATGGAAGAAAAGATTGTTTTTATTGATGAAGACGGAAATGAAGTAGAAATGTATGTGGTTGAGGAAACCAGAATTAATAATGTTAATTATCTTCTTGTTACGGAAGACGAGGGAGATGAAGAAGAGGCTGAGGCTTATATCTTAAAGGATATATCAAAGGAAGAAGATGAAGAGGCAGTTTATGAAATGGTAGTTGAAGATTCGGAAATAGACTACATAGGAAAAGTATTTTCTGAACTGTTAGAGGACATAGATATTTCAAAATAGGATATTTATTAGAAGGGTAAATTTGAGATAATAAGGAGAAAAAATAATAGATGAGTGAAAATTCAAATATAAAAATTATTCCACTGGGAGGTCTTGAACAGATAGGAATGAACATGACTGCCTTTGAGTACAATGGCAGTATTATTGTTGTGGATTGCGGTTTGTCATTTCCTGATGACGATATGTTGGGAATTGACTGTGTAATTCCAGACATTACTTATTTAAGAGAAAATATTGATAAGGTTAAGGGTTTTGTAATAACCCATGGACATGAAGACCACATTGGAGCATTACCATATGTATTAAAGGAAATTAATGTTCCTGTATATGGAACAAAGCTTACCATAGGAATTATTGAAGGAAAATTAGAAGAGCATGAGCTCCTTGATGTAGTTAAGAGAAAAGTTGTAAAATTCGGACAAAGTATACATTTAGGAGGTTTCAGAATAGAATTTATCAGAACAAACCATAGTATAGCAGATGCAGCAGCATTGGCTATTCATACGCCGGTAGGGGTTATTGTACACACCGGAGACTTTAAGGTTGATTATACACCTGTATTTGGTGATGCCATAAATCTTGCGAGATTTAGTGAACTGGGAAAACGTGGAGTTTTGGCACTTATGTGTGACAGCACTAATGTTTTACGTCCGGGCTTTACACCGTCAGAGAGAAAAGTAGGAAAAACATTTGATCATATTTTCGCAGAACACACTAAAAACAGAATTATTATTGCTACATTTGCATCTAATGTGGACAGAGTGCAGCAGATTATAAATACGGCATGCAGATATAACAGAAAAGTTATTGTTGAAGGAAGAAGTATGGTAAATATTATTTCCGTAGCAAGGGAAATGGAATATTTAAAGATTCCTGACAATACACTAATCAGTATAGAAGAAATGGAAAATTACACTGATGACCAGTTAGTTCTTATCACTACAGGAAGTCAAGGTGAGTCCATGGCAGCTCTGTCACGTATGGCAGCATCTCTTCACAGAAAGGTGCGTATTAAACCAAATGATACCATAGTATTTAGTTCAACACCTATTCCGGGAAATGAAAAAGCCGTGTCAAAGGTTATGAATGAATTATACCAGCAGGGAGCAGACGTTATTTTTCAGGACACCCATGTTTCAGGTCATGCATGCCAGGAAGAAATTAAGCTTATGTATGCTTTGATTAAGCCTAAGTATGCCATTCCGGTGCATGGTGAATATCAGCACTTAAGACAGCACGGACGTTTGGCACAGGATATGGGAATACCAAAGGAAAATGTGTTTATTATGGAATCCGGTGATGTTTTAAGCATTGGTAAGGATAGTGCAGGCATTACAGGAAGAGTTCCGGCAGGTTCCGTGTTAGTTGACGGATTAGGAGTAGGTGACGTTGGAAATATTGTTCTTCGAGACAGACAAAACCTTGCAGAAAACGGAATAATAATAGTTGTTCTTACACTGGAAAAATATTCAAATCAGATTCTTGCAGGACCTGATATTGTAACCCGTGGATTTGTTTATGTAAGGGAATCTGAAAACCTTATTGAAAATGCAAAGGAAGTAGTAACACAGGCACTTTTGGAATGTCTTGAAGGCAGAAATGTGGACTGGGGAAAAATCAAAATGGTTGTTAAAGACAGTCTTGGAGAATATTTGTGGAAGACCATGAGAAGAAGTCCAATGATTCTGCCAATTATAATGGAAGTTGAATAGTCAGGAGTTTATATGAATAATAGGAAAACTTCACAGGGCTTTGCCAATGTATCAATAAAGATGCTTAAATATATTGTAATGGTTATTATAATTGTGGTATGTGCCACAGCAGCCTTTAATTTTGGCTCAAAGATATTTAACAGCAATGGTGTTGAGGAAGAGCCGGGAACGGACATGACCTTTACTGTTGACAAAGGCACAACCATAAAGCAGTTTGGCAAAACCTTGGAAGAATATGGAGTAATAGAAGATGCAAATGCTTTTGTGGTACAGTCATATATTTATACTGTAAAAACCATAAAGCCCGGAACCTATACCTTTAACACTTCATGGACAGGGGAAGAAATTTTTAAAACCATAAGCGCAGGTCCGGAAGAGAATAAAAAGGAAAATACAACTGAACAAGGGGAAGATGCACAGTAATTGCCCTGTATTATGGAGGATAATATGATAGTAAACGAAAGGATAGTATCATATATACATTCATTAGAAAAAACAAACAGCGAAGTTTTGGAAAAAATTGAAGAGCAGGCACATATTGATAACGTACCTATTATAAGAAAGGAAATGGAAAGCTTTCTAAGGGTAATGTTATACATTAAAAAGCCGAAAAGAATATTAGAGCTGGGTACCGCAGTAGGGTACTCAGCCATTTTAATGAGTGAATGTATAGATGAAGACGGGAAAATTACCACAATTGAAAATTATGAAAAAAGAATTGTGGAGGCTAAAAAAAATATAGAATTGTCAGGAAAAGGACAGATTATTGAACTTCTTGAAGGCGATGCCACAGAGGTTATGAAGACTCTTCCGTCACAACAGTTTGACTTTGTATTTATGGATGCGGCAAAGGCGCAGTACATTTACTTTTTGCCGGAGGTTTTGCGTCTGATGAAAAAAGGAGCAGTTCTCATTACAGATAATGTATTGCAGGAAGGAGACCTTATTGAGTCAAGATTTGTGGTGGAAAGAAGAGACAGAACCATTCATAAAAGAATGAGGGAATACTTAGAAGTAGTAAAAAATCATGAGGAATTAGAGACAAGTATTGTTCCAATAGGTGATGGAATAACAATATCTGTTAAAAAATAGAAGACAGGAGTGTTTTAATATGAGAAGAAAACCGGAATTGTTAGTGCCTGCCAGCAGTCTTGAAGTGTTAAAGACAGCTGTAAGGTATGGTGCAGATGCAGTATATATTGGTGGTGAAGTTTTCGGTCTTAGGGCTAAGGCTAAAAATTTTTCTTTAGAGGAAATGAAAGAAGGAGTGGATTTTGCCCATGAGCATGGAGTGAAAGTATATGTTACGGCAAATATTTTGGCTCATAATGCGGATATTGAGCCGGTTAAGGTATATTTCAATGATTTAAAGACAGTTAAGCCGGATGCACTTATTATTTCTGATCCGGCAATATTTACCATAGCCAAGGAAATTCTGCCGGATATGGAGCTTCATATAAGTACTCAGGCAAATAACACTAACTATGGAACATACAATTTCTGGTACAATTTAGGTGCAAAAAGAGTGGTTTCCGCCAGAGAATTGTCCCTTAATGAAATTAAGCAGATAAGGGAAAATATTCCTGATGATATGGAAATTGAAACCTTTGTCCATGGAGCAATGTGTATTTCCTATTCAGGCAGATGCCTTCTTAGCAGTTTTATGACAGGAAGAGATGCCAATAAAGGAGCCTGCACCCATCCGTGCCGCTGGAAATACGCAGTGGTTGAAGAGTCAAGACCGGGACAGTACATGCCGGTGGAGGAAAATGAAAGAGGCACATATATATTTAACTCAAAGGATTTGTGTATGATAGAGCATATTCCTGAATTAATTGATGCAGGAATAGACAGCTTTAAAATTGAAGGAAGAATGAAGACAGCTTTGTATGTGGCTACAGTTGCAAGAACTTATAGAAAAGCAATTGATGATTATTTAGAAAGCCCTGACAAATACAGGGAGAATCTTCCGCTTTACAGAAAATGGATTTCCCAGTGTACTTACAGACAGTATACTACCGGATTTTTCTTTGGAAAGCCTGACGAAACAACTCAGATATATGATAACAACGTATATGAGAGAGATTATGTATATTTAGGAATTGTAAGGGAAGTTTCAGACAATGGTGAATTTGTTCTTGAACAGAAGAATAAATTTAGTGTTTCGGAAAAAATAGAAGTAATGAAGCCGGATGGAAGGGACATAGAGGTTAATGTTATTTCCATAAAGGATGAGGAGGGGAATGAAATGGAAAGCTGTCCTCACCCAAAGCAGAAGTTATTGGTTAAATTAAGTGAGACTCCTGAAAGGGGAGACGTGCTTAGAGTAAAAGAGTAGTAAAATAAACCTGTAAAGACATGCACGGGAAATGGCGATTTATCATAAGATAATATAATTAAGTATGTCGCGGGGGAAAGTGTGAAAAGTTTTTTGGAACCTTTGACACCTACGGAAGAAAATCATTGGATAGAGAGATTTCAGAATGGAGACAAGGAAGCAAAAGACATACTAATTGAAAGAAATTTAAGGCTTGTGGCTCACATAGCCAAAAAATATTATTCAGAAAACAGGGAGAATGAAGAGCTGATTTCCATAGGGATAATTGGCCTTATAAAGGCGGTAAATACCTACAATCCCCAAAAGGGAAAGCGACTGGTGACATATGCATCAAAGTGTATTGAAAATGAACTGCTTATGATGCTTAGGGGAGAAAAAAAGAAAAACAGGGAAGTGTCACTAAATGAACCTATTGGGATGGATAAGGAAGGTAATACAATAAGCCTTATGGACATTATGGAAAATGACGGAATTGATGCACTAAAGCAAATGGAAAATGCGGAAGATGTGGTAAGGGTAAGGCAATATGTGGAAAAGGTTCTGTCAAAAAGGGAAAGGGAAATTATTGTTATGAGGTACGGTTTAGGGGGAGAGGAAGCTATGACCCAGAAAGCCGTAGGAAAAGCAATGAATATATCAAGAAGCTATGTTAGCAGAATTGAAAAAAAGGCACTGGAAAAATTGAAAAAAGCTTTTGACAATTCATACTTAATGTGATATAAAATAGTCAATATGACAATGAAAAAAGAATAGCACTTTTGACACCAAAATTTAATATACAAAGAGGATAGATTATGGTGTGTAAAGTAAATTGTGCAGCTATTATGGGAGTGGACGTACTGCCTGTAATAGTTGAAACAGATATATGTAATGGTCTGCCATCTTTTGATATGGTAGGCCTTTTGTCTTATGATATAAAAGAGTCAAGGGAAAGGGTGAGAACAGCAATAAAAAATTCGGGGTTTTTAGTTCCACCTAAGCGGATAACAATTAATTTTTCTCCGGGAAACATAAGAAAGGCAGGAACGTATTTTGACCTGCCGGTGGCAGTGTCTATTTTGTGGTGCCTTGATATAATAAAGTGCAGGTTAGATGATAAAATGTTTGTGGGAGAACTTAGCCTAAGTGGACGGGTAGTAGCTGTAAATGGAGTTTTACCTATAGTTTTGCATGCTATGGAAAGGGGAATGAAATATTGTTTTGTGCCGGCTATGAATGTTGGAGAATGCCGATATATAAAGGGCATAAAGGTAATTGGAGTAGAAGATTTAAATGAACTGGTTATGTTACTTGTAAGTGGCGGATATAAGAATTATCAAATAAAGGAAGAAATAGAAGAAGCAAGCCAAAAGCATGTATTCGGAACAAAGATGAGATCTGTAATATATGAAGCAAATGAAGAAGGAATAAGAGATATTGTAAATCAACAATTCGAATTTGCAAAAACAATATGTGACGGTGGATTAG
>NZ_CAKVZL010000056.1:0-14194 GCF_934835595.1 Eubacterium sp. AF15-50 | reverse complement strand
GTAGGTATATGGTCAAAGGGAGAGGCTGATTTTGTTTGTATTGAGCCGTGGTATGGCAGAACAGATAACGATGGCTTTACCGGAGATTTAAAGGACAAGGCTGGAGAGTGCAAATTATCAGCTAATAATGAAAAAAATATATCTTATGGAATAGAGTTTCATAAATAATATCTGAAAAAAATAAAATTGTGTTATACTTGCATAAGGTTAATATATGTGTTAGTCTATTAGAAGATATTAGGGAGTAGTTCACAACGTAAGTTGGTGCACTTGTCGTCATCACGTTCTTTTTTCGCATAAAAATACTTATTAAGTATTTGAGGAGGTCTATATGAAAGAGTTTTGGAGAATGGGAAAAGAAGAAGTCCTAAAGGAATTGGGAGTTTCTCAACAGGGACTGGCTGGTAAAGATGTGGAAAGCAGAAAAGAAAAATATGGAGAAAACATTTTAGAGGAGGCACATAAGAAAAGCATACTTAGAATTTTTGTGGAACAATTTGCTGATTTGTTAGTAGCTATATTGGTAGTTGCAGCTATTATTTCAGCTGTTTCAGGAAGCGTTGAAAGTACAATTGTTATAATAGTTGTTCTTATTATGAATGCTATATTAGGTACTGTACAATATGTAAAAGCCGAGAAATCATTGGAAAGCCTTAAGGAGCTATCATCCCCCATGGTTAAGGTGAAAAGAGACGGACAAAAACTTGAAATTAAATCTTCGGAAATCGTTGTGGGAGATGTGATTTTGGTGGAAGCCGGAGACGTCATTGGGGCAGATGGCAGGATTTTGGAAAGTTATTCATTAAAGGTTAATGAAAGTTCTCTTACAGGGGAAGCCTCAGAGGTAGAAAAGAACAATAGAATTATTAACGAAGAAGTGGCATTGGCTGACAGAAAAAATATGGTATATACCGGAAGCTTAGTAGTTTATGGACGTGGAGAAATGATAGTTACTGCTGTGGGAATGGATACGGAACTAGGGAAAATAGCAGGAATGATAAATGCCGTAGGGGACAATAAAACACCATTACAGCAAAATCTTGATAAATTTAGTAAAGGCCTTGCCATTGCCATTATGATTATAAGTGCCATTGTGTTTGCACTATATTTGTACCGTGGAACTAATCCGCTGGATGCACTGATGTTTGCGGTGGCACTGGCTGTGGCTGCAATACCTGAGGCATTAGGGTCTATAGTTACCATTGTTCAGGCAATTGGAACAAGTAAAATGGCAAGGGAAAATGCCATAATAAAGGATTTAAAAGCAGTGGAAAGTCTTGGATGTGTTTCTGTTGTATGTTCAGATAAAACAGGAACCCTTACTAAAAACAAAATGACTGTAAAAGAAATTTTCACAGCTGGAAGGAATATAAAGCCGGAAGAAATTGATTTAACTAAGGATGTACACAGATATCTTATATATGATGCTGTTATTGCCAATGATGCTATTTTGTCTAATGGGAAATACATTGGTGATCCTACTGAGTACTCATTAATGGAAATGGCAGATAACGTTAATTTAAATCAGCAGAAGAAGCTGGATACAGATTTCATTAGAAAATGGATTAACAGAATGGAGGAAATTCCTTTTGATTCAGACAGAAAAATGATGAGTGTCAAATGTAAGCTGCATGGAAGGGAGACCATTCTTACTAAAGGGGCACCGGACTTACTTATAGAAAAATGTACCCGGGTAAAACATGAAAATAAAGTGGTTGATATGACAATTAACGAGAAGGAGCAAATTGTTAAGGCATACGAAAAGTTTTCAGAAAATGGACTAAGGGTTCTTGCTTTTGCATACAAGGAAACTAACCATAAGTTAGGATTAGAGGAGGAATGTGACTATACATTTATTGGATTAGTTGCCATGGCAGATCCTCTCAGGGAGGAAACGATTCCTGCGGTTATGGATGCTAAAAGTGCAGGCATAAAAACAGTCATGATTACAGGAGACCACAAAACGACAGCTGTAGCCATTGCTAAGGAAGCAGGAATATACCGGGAAGGGGATATGGCTATTACAGGTCTTATGCTGGATAAAAAAGATGATGAGTGGCTTAATGAAAACGTTGAAAATATTTCGGTGTATGCCAGAGTTTCTCCGGAAAATAAAATAAGAATAGTTAAGGCATGGCAAAACAGAGGACATATTACAGCCATGACCGGTGATGGGGTAAATGACGCACCGGCACTTAAAAAGGCGGATGTAGGCATAGCCATGGGAATAACAGGGACAGAGGTTTCTAAAGATGCTGCAACCATGATTTTGGCAGATGATAATTTTGCAACTATTATTAAGGCAGTTTCTAATGGAAGAAATGTATTTAGAAACATTAAAAATGCCATTATATTTCTTTTATCCGGTAACATGGCAGGAATCCTTACTGTTCTTTATACAGTTTTATTAGGGCTTCCGGCACCATTTACGCCGGTACACCTTTTGTTTATGAACTTGCTGACAGATTCCCTTCCGGCAATTGCCATTGGAATGGAACCGTCAGATAAATCATTGCTTAGAATGCCTCCTAGAAATCATAAAGAGGGGCTTTTAACAAAAGATTTTATACAAAAAATCCTGATTCAAGGTGGTTTAGTTGCAATTGCAACAGTAATTTCTTATTATATAGGTTTAAATGTAAGTAGTGGATTTGCCACAACAATGGCATTTTTAACATTAACCATAGCAAGATTGTTCCACTGCTTTAATTGCAGAAATGATAAACCAATATCAAAGATAAAATTATTGTCAAATAAGTTTAGCGTAATGGCATTTGTGGCAGGACTTATCTTTATTGGTGGAGTTATTGTTATAACACCTCTTAGTGGTTTGTTTGATATTGCAAATATAGGAGTAAGAAATCTGGTATTTGCCATTGCACTGGCTTTTGCACCTACAGCTTTAATACAGCTGTATAAAATGGTATTATATAAGGGAAGGAATGAAAAGTAAAATATATTAGGGATAAATTGTATTAAAAAAAGTGGATATACTAAAAGTGATAAGACGAAAGGAGATACATTATGGCAGTAGTTGAAATAACAAAGGATAATTTTGAGCATACAGTTTTAAAGGCAGATAAGCCTGTTTTAGTAGATTTTTGGGCGGAATGGTGCGGACCATGTCAGATGATGGGACCAATTGTTGACGAAGTTGCAGAAGAAAGAAATGATATAATCATAGGCAAACTCAACGTTGACACACAGCCGGAAATTGCTTTGAGATATAATGTAATGTCAATTCCAACATTAATATTATTTGAAAATGGTGAGGAAGCACAGAAATCTATTGGACTCATATCTAAGGAAGAGTTATTAGAACTTATTAATAAATAATTATAGTTTAAAACGGACGGGTATATATAGAATAATATACACATCCGTTTTTTATGATAAAATTTATGGTGTGATGAATTTCGTGGGAAACGACTTTTTTATATCAAAGTGATTTGATAAAATTTCTAAGTTAAGGACAAGATTATGTATGATGTTATTGTAATTGGCGCAGGTACTGCCGGTATGACGGCAGGAATATATGCAAGACGTGCCGGGAAAACAGTTTTAATAATTGAGAAAAAAAATTATGGCGGACAAATAATAAATACTCCGGAGGTCGAAAATTATCCGGGAATTTCAAAGGTGTCCGGATTTACTTTTGCAAATAATCTTTATAATCAGACAAGAGAATTAGGCGCTGAATTTAAGTTTGAAGAAGTTATTAAAATTCAGAATAATTCCGGTTATAAAGTAGTGGTAACTAATAAGACTAAGTATCAGGGAAAAACCGTGATTATAGCTACCGGGGCTAAAAACAGACCCTTAGGAGTTAATAACGAAGATAAACTAACCGGTGCAGGTGTTTCTTATTGTGCAACCTGTGACGGGGCATTTTTCAGAGGAAAAGATGTGGCAGTTGTAGGTGGAGGAAACACGGCATTAGAGGATGCATTGTTTTTGTCTGATTATTGTAATTTGGTCTATGTTGTTCATAGACGAAATGAATTTAGGGGGGAAAAGGGACTGACAGATATTTTAAAAGAAAAAGGCAATGTGAAATTTGTTTTTGACAGTGTTGTAAAGTCAATAAAAGGAGAGCAATCAGTAGAAGGACTGGAAATATTAAATGTTAAAAAGAATACATTATCTGAAATAAAGGTTCAGGGAGCGTTTATAGCAATTGGACAAATGCCTGACAATGAAAAATTTTCAGATATGGTAGAATTAGATGGTAAAGGTTATATAAAGGCGGATGAAACATGTACTACAAATACGGAAGGTGTATTTGTGGCAGGAGATTGCAGAACAAAACAGGTAAGACAGCTTACAACAGCAGCATCAGATGGAGCTGTTGCGGCTTTAGCTGCCTGTTCATATATTAATAAAATAAATCAATAGGAGTACGAGATGGATAAGAAAACAATATTAATTGTTGAGGATGAAGACAAATTAAGAATGACAGTTGCGGATTTCCTAAAAATTTATGATTACGAAATATTAGAGGCAAAAGATGGAGAATGTGCAATAAAAGTTTTTGAAGAAAACATTAAGAAAATTGATTTAGTGTTATTGGATATAATGCTACCTGTATTTGACGGACAATATGTGTTAAAGAAAATACGTGAATTGTCTGAAGTTCCGGTTATAATGATGACTGCCAAATCAGGAGATTATGAACAGATAAAAAGTTTTGGAAACGGTGTTGATGATTACATCAAAAAGCCTTTCATGCTGGTTTTATTAAAAGCAAGAATCGAGGCTGTATTAAAAAGAATAACGAAACCTGAAACAATAGTGGATGAATTAGAGGCAGGAGCCATTAAGTTAGATTGTGCTGCAAGAAAGGCATATGTAAATGGTGAGTATTTTGCAACAACTCCTAAGGAGTTTGATGTTTTGCGTTTTATGCTTAAGGATCAAAAAGTTACTTTAACAAGAGAACAGATTGTAAATGCGGTCTGGGGTGAAGAATACGATGGCACCTATAGAACCGTTGATACAATAATTAAGCAGCTTAGAATAAAATTAGGTGATTGCCAAAGTTATATAAAATCAATTTATGGTGTTGGATATATATTTGAGGTGGAATAATGATTAAATCAATTAAGGGGAAAATGGTACTGTTTCAGGGAATGATGCTTGTGGTGGTTTTAGGTGTGCTTTTGATTCTGTTTTTATCAGGAGCACAGGGATATTACTATAACAGCAAAATGAAACTGATGAATCAGGCGTTTAACAGATTGCAGGAGAAGGATTTAGAAAAACTAAAAGATGGAGATTCTAACATCGTAAATTTTGAGGAGCAAAAACTTAGATTTGTTATTGCAGATGAAAATTTCAGGCAGATTTATGTATCAGCTAACGGTAAGGGAAAAGGCGCAGTAATAGATGGAAGAAGTGCAAAGGCAAAAATTAAAGGGGGAATTATTGATAAGGTTAACAGATTTGATGAAGATGAATTTAAAACAGTTAATAACAAAAGACGTATAAAAGGAAGAGGCATAATAAAACAGGGGAACCATAAATATTATGTCTACATATATGAAATAAAAACAACAAAGAATATACTCTTTTCATATTATGCAATATTCTTTTCCATTGTAGTTTTAATTGCCGCTGCAATAGGAATGATTGTATCAATGATTATTGCTAACCGTATTAGTAAACCGATAAAGCAGATTGAACTAAATACAAGACTGGCTGTTAAAAACGGTTACAATGTAAAAATAGATGAAAATCAGGAATTTAAGGAACTTTCGGGCTTGGCGGAGAGTATTAATACTATGATTAGTCAGATACGAAATCAGATAGAAATTCTTGAGGAGGAAATTGCAAGAAAAGAACAGGCGGAAAATATTCAGAAGCAGTTTGTAAACATTGTTTCCCACGAAATGAAAACACCTCTTGCCATTATTTCTACCCAGGTGGAGATGATACAGTATTTAAATGATGAAGAGAAAAGAGAAGAATATTGTAAGTCAATTATTGAGGAGACAGAAAATATGTCCCAGATGATAAATGACATGATTTCTATTTTTTCAGTTCAATATGAAAATGAAAATCTCACAGTGAAAAATGAAAATGTCAGTGATGTGGTAAGGGAAATATGCAGTGAATATAAAAAGCTGTTTGACTCAAATCATATTGTTTTGAGAGAAGAATACGATATTGATACTTATGCACAAATAAATGGAAAACTTTTAAAGCAGGCAGTGTCAAATTATGTGTCTAATGCAATTAAACACAGTGATGAAAAATCACAGGTTACGGTAAGGGGTTTGGATTTAAATGAAACAGTCCGTATTGAAGTGGAGAATATGGGAAAGCATATAGATGAATTATATAAAGACAAAATATGGGATATTTTCTACAGCGGAGATGTAAATGAAACTTTAAATGGACAAAAGGGAAGCGGACTGGGATTGTACTTAGTAAAGAGCATTGCAAAGCTGCATAATGCAGAATATGGTTTTGAAAATACTGATAATGGGGTCATTTTCTATATTACTCTTAAAAAAGTGCAAAAAAAGGACCATAAACAATTGAATTAATCTTATTAAAAATATATAATATGCTGTGGTCAATTAAAATGAAAAAGGTTCGGCAATATTATTTATTAATGAACATCAGGAGGAAATTATGATTACAGCAAAAGATGCGACTATATAATACTCAGAAAGTGGCATAAACAAGGTTAATATGCCTATAGGAAGAATGCTTGTTTTATCAATTATGGCAGGTATGTTTATTTCATTGGCAGGAACAGCTTCATCTATTGTAGCTGCAACCGTTGATAACCATTCTATAGCAAGAATGCTTATGGCACTGGTATTCCCGGCAGGACTTGCCATGGTGGTGTTAAACAATTCGGAGCTTTTTACAGGTAACAACCTTTTGGTTATATCTTTGTTAGACAAAAGGATAAGCTTTTTATCCATGATAAAAAACTGGGTGGTAGTTTATATTGGAAACCTTTTAGGTTCAATGCTGGTTACAGGAATTATAACCATAGGTCATGTATATTCGTCCTTTGATAATGCCATGACTACAAGAGTTATTAATATTGCCGTTACTAAGGCATCCCTTGGGGCTTCTGATGCATTTACAAGAGGTATCTTATGTAATGTTTTAGTTTGTGTGGCAGTTATGATGACACTTATGGCTGAAACGGCAGGTGGAAAGATTGCAGCTCTGTATTTCCCGATTTTTGTATTTGTAGTCTGCGGCTTTGAGCATAGCGTTGCAAATATGGGATATATTAGTGGTGGTATATTTGCCAACATGAAGTACGGTAATTGTGGTGTGGATGTATCATCCCTTACATGGTACAGATTTTTTGTAGGAAATCTGTTGCCTGTAACTTTAGGTAATATCTTAGGCGGATGTATGACAGGTGCGGCATACTGGTTTATATCAAGAAAAGACAAATAATTAAGAGTAATCCTTAAATAGTGGGAGAGCCGGTGGGTATACTGTAAAAAGTACAAAAAGTATAAAAACAATCTCCCACAAAAGGATTACTTTTTTATTTGATATAAAGCAGAAGTTATAATTTTTTTGAGCAAAATAGAATACTGAAAAACACACAATTACACCTATTATGAAAATCAGAATATCCAAAACTAAAATATCTTTTTTTAGAATAAATGTGTAAAGGTAGAAAAGTACCGGAATTGTAATAAGTCCCGATACCACTCCTAAAAAGGCAGGAAAAAGGTAATTACAATTGTTTTTGCCAAATTTCTTATAGCCTATGGTAATCCATAAGGTAGCAGGATAAAAAAGGAGTTTTAAATGCTCCCACACACTTTCATTAATTGGGGCAAAAAGTCCCACTACAGGATTTCCGTTAGACAGGTCATATACAAAATGCAATAAGGTTCCGGTAATTACCGTAAATATAATCCCTAAAATGGTAAATTTTAAAAGTGTGATTTTTTTGAAATTAAACATTTATTACCTCCAAAGTATAGGATGAAACATTTCCACAAGTATTATATGTAGTAAGAGATGCAAATATGCCATTGACATTTTTAATATTTTGGTTTAGTATACTCATACAATTAAATTAAGGGCTAGTACTGGTTTCGACAGGGATTTGGAAGTTGGTGAAGCTATCCGCAGGTGATGCGTCAAATCACAAATTAAAATTAAACGCTGAAGATAATTTAGCATACGCTGCCTAGTTGCAGCTGTCTGATCTAAGAGGCCTACGGCTTAGATTCAGGCATCGACACTTGTAGGGAACCCTATATACAAAGCTTTGAGTATGTGGGAGTAACATGAAGCTACTGAAGACTGAAGAATGCTGCTTTTCGTCAGTCAGAGGGAATGTCAAATAATCAGCTATGATAGTAGAAGAACGATGGAAGGATTTTTGGACATGGGTTCGACTCCCATCTAGTCCACTAGTTTTCATAAGGAGGGACCCACCGAAGGTGGGAGGAATCCGTATGAAGCACGCAGACGCCTGCGAACGGAGTTCGCCTTTTAATGCGTCTGCTACACTCTTATATCCCCTTATTTAAAGGGGATTTTTTTATTTATGGTTGTATTTTGTGTTGCATATTTTCAAAAACGTTATTTGTATTAAGTAGGGGCAACACACCGAAGGTGAGAGGAATCCTTATGAAGCACGCAGGCACCTGGGAACAGAGTTTGCCTTTTAATACGTCTGCCACGCTAAAACTGAGCAAGTCGAACTCTGTATACGATATTATCATACACAGAAATATGTTTTGTTTGGTGTATCAAAGAAAAATAACGGCATCGTATGTTGCGGAAGTGATATACAGTGTCGTTATTTTTATGGTATGATGAATATGAATTTATCAAAGGATTACGGAAAATTGCCGACGGGGTAAATTTATGATTTTAATCTGATGGAGGTTTATATAATGAAATAATTTAATTTTATGGGAGAATATAAGGATGATAATAGCTTGCCTACGCGGGTTCAAGAAGGTGCAGTTCAATTTAAAGAACCTGATATAAATAAGTTTGCAATTATCGCCAATGGAATTGCATGTGGAATATTCATAGTTGGTTTGATTTTTATTTTTCTTTCAGGAGCAGAATATAATTTTTGGGGGATAATAGCATCGTTACTTGTGTTAGTGCCTCATGAGTTTTTACATGCCATATGGATGAAGGGGGATGTTTTGATGTATACAAATATAAAAAGGGGGATACTGTTTGTTATAAGCACAGAAGATTGCACTAAAGGTCAATTTATTTGGATGAGTTTATTTCCCACCCTTATATTTGGTTTCCTGCCATTGTTGATATTCATTATAAATCCGGAAATGTCATTTTTCGCATGGTTAGGCGTGCTTTCCATTTCAATGGGAGCAGGCGATTTTTGTAATATTTATTTTGCCATTACACAAATGCCAAAAAATGCATTAACATTTCTTAGTGGTTTTCATTCGTATTGGTATATACCGGAAGAATAGTATAAAATTATGTTGTTGCAAAGAAAATAACGAATTTTAGCACATAATTTTGAAAAAAGGAACAAAATCAAGATAAATAATCTTGAAGAAAAGCACAAAATAAGGAAAAACAATCTTGAAGAAATGCATATTTCATGATTTAATATAGTTAAGCTTAGGAGGTATGTGATGTATTTTGAAAGAAAAGTGTATAGAAAATTGTTGGACTGGAAAGATAAATATTCGGAAAAATATGCAGTTTTACTGGAAGGTGCAAGACGAGTTGGAAAGTCAACAATTGCAGAACATTTTGCGCAGAATGAATATAAGTCATATATTTTAATCGATTTTTCAAAAACAACAGATAACATAAGGGATTGTTTTAATGACATAGGAAATCTGAATATGTTTTTTCTAAGATTACAGGCGGAAACAGGAATAACTTTATATGAACATGAATCATTGATTATTTTGGACGAGGTTCAACTTTTTCCGAAAGCCAGACAGGCAATAAAGCATCTTGTATCTGATGGAAGATATAGTTATTTGGAAACAGGTTCTTTAATTTCAATAAAGAAAAATGTAAAAGATATTCTTGTTCCATCAGAGGAAATGAAAATACAGGTTTACCCAATGGATTATGAAGAATTTTGCATGGCAGCCGGAAATAATTATGAACTTTTACGGCAAATTTATCATATGAATTCAGCTATTGGACAGGCAACAAATCGCAAATTAATGAGGGACTTAAGAGTATATATGGCTGTAGGAGGTATGCCGCAGGCGGTGGAAGCATATATAGAAGGGAAAAACTTTTCAGAAATTGATATGGTGAAACGACAGATAATATCTCTTTATGAAGAGGATTTTAAAAAGATTGATTCATCCGGAAGAATATCAGCGTTATATCATTCGATTCCGGCTCAATTAGCAAAAGATTTGCGTAAATACAGAATCACAACTGCTATAGGAAAGAAAAATAATACCAGGGCAGATGAATTGATATATGAGCTGATTGACTCAAAAACTGTCTTGCCATGTTATAATTCGACGGATCCAGGAGTCAGCCTGGCAGACACAAAGGATTTTGATAGTTATAAACTGTATCTTTCAGATACGGGATTATTTGTGACGTTAATGTTTATTGACAGACCGGTAACGGAAAATGATGTATATGCAAAATTACTTTCAGATAAATTACCTGCAAATTTGGGATATCTTTATGAAAATCTTGTTGCTCAAATGATTACGGCATCAGGAAGAGAACTCTATTATCACACATGGGAAAAAGCCGGAAGCACACATTATTATGAAGTAGATTTTCTGATTTCGGAAGGTAGTAAAATAAATGCCTTTGAAGTAAAGTCTTCCGGTTCGGGAAAACATGAATCAATTAATGAGTTTAACAGGAAGTTTTCAAAAAATGTGCATAACATATATTTGTTGTCACAGAAAGATGTTGGAAAAGAGGAAAAATTATTGCTGAAACCGTTTTATCTTATGCCGTTTTTGACACAGTAAAGTAGAATTGGAGTAGAAAACAAAATGAACAAAGTCCTTTTTTAGGATGTTTACGACCAATTTCCGTTGACCGATGGAGGGGCGCTACATTAAGGAAAAAATATATGAATATTACAATGCTAGGTACCGGAAATGCACTTGTTACAGAGTGTTATAATACTTGTTTTATATTGCAGGAAGATAATGAATAGTTTTTGGTAGATGGTGGAGGTGGAAGCACAATACTTCATCAATTAAAATATGCAGGAATTGATTGGAAAAATGTTAGAAATATTTTAAACAAAAATCTTTAAATCATACCACAATGATAAGATACAGGAATTCATTTTTTTTACACATATTTGTTATTTAATATAAATATAAAATTGTAATATCACAGGATAACTGATAAAATGTAAAAGATATGGAGGTACGCTATGGAACAGTTGAAAATTCTTGTTGTAGATGATGAAGAAAGAATGAGAAAGCTTGTTAATGACTTTTTAACAAGAAAGCAGTATAAGGTAGTTGAGGCGGCAGACGGAGAAGAAGCCATTAATTTATTTATCAAAAACAATGATTTTGATTTGATTATTCTTGATGTAATGATGCCTAAAATGGATGGCTGGGAAGTATGCAGAGAAATTAGAAAATTGTCAAAGGTTCCTATTATTATGCTCACGGCAAAAAGTGAGGAAAGTGATGAACTTCTTGGATTCGAGTTGGGGGTTGATGAGTATATTTCAAAACCTTTCAGTCCGAGAATTTTGGTTGCAAGGGTTGATGCCATATTAAGAAGAACCAACAATATTGACCAGGGAGAGATTGAGCAGGCAGGGGATATTGAAATAAACAAAGCTGCCCATATAGTTAAGGTAAAGGGTGAAATTGTTGAATTAAGTTTCAAGGAATTTGAACTTTTAACTTATTTTGTAAAGAATAAAGGTCTTGCATTGTCAAGGGAAAATATCTTAAATAATGTATGGAATTATGATTATTTTGGGGATGCCAGAACTATAGATACCCATGTAAAAAAATTAAGGAGCAAATTAGGCGACTGTGGAAAATACATACATACTATTTGGGGTATGGGATATAAGTTTGAGGTTAATTAATGAAACATTCAATCAGATACAAAATCACGGCGCTGATTATTGTAATAATGGCAATTTCCGTAGGAAGCATTGGAGTATTCAGCACCGTTTTCATGGAAAAATTTTATACAAATAAAAAACAGGCTGCCATAAAGGAAGTATATAAAACATTACAGGAAATTGTGGCTAAAGATCCGGACCTTGAGGATTCAAAAAACAGTAGCAAGCTTAACAGTATATGCGAAACAGACGGAGCAACTCTGATAATTGTGGATGTTTCAGGTCAGTCGGTATATTCCTATGGACCGGGAAAAAATCTGGCAGACAGATGGGCAAGCCTTGTTTATGGAAAAAATATTAATGGCAATAAAGGTACCGTTATAGAGTCTAAGAAGGATTATACACTTCAATATATGGTTGATGATGTAACATCAGACAAGCATTACGAGTTATATTCCGTTTTAGATAATGGAAACTTTGCAGTTATAAGGATGTCTGTTGAAAACTTTAAGGAAAGTGTTGCCATAACTAATCAGTTTTATTTAATTCTTGGGGTTGTTGTAATTTTAATTACAACCATTGTGATTTTATTCTTTATGAACCGGTACACAAAGGCACTTTTAAGCCTTGCGGATATTTCAAAAAGAATGTCAAAGCTGGATTTTAACGTTAAATATCAGGGACATTATAAAGATGAACTGGGTGTTTTGGGAGAAAGTATAAATGAAATGTCCGAAAAGCTTGAAGAGACAATTACTGAACTTAAATCAGCTAATATTGAATTGAAAAAGGACATTGCCAAAAAAGAGGAAGTGGATGAAATGAGAAAAGAGTTTATTTCAAATGTTTCCCACGAACTAAAAACTCCTATAGCACTGATTCAGGGATATGCGGAAGGTCTTCAGGAAGGCATAAGTGACAATCCGGAGGATGTTCAGTATTATTGTGATGTAATTGTAGATGAAGCAGCTAAAATGAACAAAATGGTTAAAAACCTGCTTACTCTTAATCAGTTGGAATTTGGTGGAACTCAGGTTAATCTGGAGAGATTTGATATTGTGTCAGTTATTGAAGGTGTTATTAATTCAATAGGAATTAAGGCACAGCAAAAGGGCGCAAATATTACTTTCAGACATAGGGAACCTGTAAGCGTGTGGGCTGATGAGTTCCAAATTGAGGAGGTTATAACCAATTATTTAAGTAATGCCATAAATCATGTTGATGCTAAGAAAATAATTAATGTGGAAATTACCGAAAAAAATGGTATAGTAAGAGTGTCGGTGTTTAATTCAGGAAAACAGATACCGGAAAGTGAACTTGAAAATATCTGGATTAAATTTTACAAGGTGGATAAAGCAAGAACGAGGGCTTACGGTGGAAACGGAATCGGTTTGTCCATTGTTAAGGCAATTATGGACAGGCATGGCATGGGATGCGGTGTAAACAATTACGCAGACGGTGTGGAATTTTGGTTTGAATTAGACAGCAGGATTAATCCGAAGGAAGGAAAATAGGTTAGACATATGATAGCGATACTAGACTACGATGCGGGAAATATACGAAGTGTTGAAAAGGCATTTCAGTATTTAGGTGAAGAAACAGTTCTCTCAAGAGATCGCGATGAAATTTTATCCGCTGATAAAGTGGTTTTGCCGGGAGTAGGAGCTTTCGGTGATGCAATGAATAAACTTAAGGATTATAATCTGGTAAATACCATATATGATGTGGTAGATAAAAAAATACCATTTTTAGGGATTTGTTTAGGGCTACAGTTATTATTTGAAAGTAGTGATGAAACACCGGGAGTCAGTGGCTTGGGAATTTTACCGGGAAATATTTTAAGAATACCGGATAAGCCGGGATATAAGATCCCACATATTGGCTGGAATTCACTGGAGCTTACAAATAATGGAAGATTATTTGACGGTGTTGCAGAAAATGCATATGTTTATTTTGTTCATTCTTATTATCTAAAGGCAAGGGATGAGGAAATGGTTAAGGCAAGTACGGAATATGTTACCCATATTCATGCATCAGTTGAAAAGGACAATGTTTTCGCCTGCCAGTTTCATCCTGAAAAAAGCGGAGACGTAGGTCTTAAGATTTTATCAAATTTTGCAAAACTTTAGTACGGATTGGAGAATGATATGCATACAAAAAGAATTATTC
>NZ_CAKVZL010000055.1:0-14212 GCF_934835595.1 Eubacterium sp. AF15-50 | reverse complement strand
GGTTAAGATAGAGGGAATTGGGGACAAAATGGCAGAAAAATTCACGGAATATTTTTCAGATAAGGAAAACGTTGAAAAATTAGACAGGCTTCTTCAGGAAGTAACAATAAAGAATCCGGAAGTAAACCATAGCGCTCAGAATATGGAGGGACTTAACTTCGTGGTAACAGGTAGTGTTAATCATTTTGCCAATAGAAATGAGGTAAAGGAATATATTGAACAAAGAGGCGGTAAGGTGACAGGCTCCGTAACATCTAAAACCAATTATCTTATCAATAATGACATAATGTCTAATTCTTCTAAGAACAAAAAGGCTAAAGAATTGGGAATTGAAATCATTACAGAGGAACAGTTTATTGAAAGATGGAGCTAGGGCAATAAGTCATGTTTAGATAGTGCAATATTTTTTTTAATAAAATGGGTTAAAACCATTGAACCATATCATATATTATGATAAATATATATCAGTATTAAATTTCTAATAAATAATTTATGGGAGGAAAAGATATGCGTGACGATATTATAGAAATTTTATGCGACATTAATCCATTATGGGATCCGGATGATGAGGATATGAGCATAGCGGAGTTCTTAGAGTCAAAACAGCTTATGGAGTTGATTGTTGCACTTGAGGATAAATTTGATGTAGATATTCCTTATGATGAGAGAAACGAAGATAATTTTGAAAATATTGACACTATTATTGAACTTTTAGAAAAGCTTCAGTAATAAGCTGTAATTAATATTTCTAAAATAGAATATGCAGTACAATGCAAAATATAAAAGATTGTTGTTAAATGTCTGAAAGATAATTTAATGACAATCTTTTATTTTATGTATAAATCTTTGGAAAAATATTATTAAGATAGCAATTTTTAATGTCAAAAAATATGCCGAAAACAGGGATATTTTTTCTTGACATATGTAAAGGAAAATTGTATTATTAAATTGTACTAATTGATGTAGTACAATTAATAAATGAAAGGGGAATAATATGTTCACAGTAAACTTTGGTTCAAGAACGCCGGTTTATCAGCAGTTATATGATGATGTAGTACGGCTTACATCCCTTGGAATACTTAAAAGTCACACAAAACTGCCGCCGGTTAGAACTCTGGCTACAGAATTAGGCATTAATCCTAATACGGTACAGAAAGCATACAAGATGTTAGAAACAGACGGATATATATATTCAACTGTAGGCAGGGGAAGCTTTATTTCAGACAAATTAGGACAAAATGAAGCTGAGAAAATAGAGATTAAAAAGAAACTTACCGGTGCTATCGGGGAAGCCTACAAAAAAGGCATTACCAGGGGTGAGATGATAGAAATTATAGATGAAACTATAAGTGGAGGAAAGACAGAATGATAGAAATAAATAATCTGACGAAAAGATTTGACAAAACAGTTGCCATTAATAATTTAAACTGCGTCATATCTGAAGGAACCATTTTCGGCTTGGCAGGAAGTAACGGAAGTGGTAAAAGTACCCTTTTAAGAACCCTTGCAGGAGTTTATGAGCCTGATGGGGGAAAGGTTATAATAGACGGACAGGATTCCTTTGATAACCATGAAATAAAGGAGCGCTGCTATTTTATTTCCGATTATCCCTACTTTTTTAATGACAGTACAGTGGAAAATATGGCAAAGCTTTTAAGAGGTCTCTATAAAAGCTGGGATGAGGAACGTTACACACAGTTATGTAAAATGTTTCCTATAGCAACAAACAAGCGAATAATTAATATGAGTAAAGGTATGCAAAGGCAGGCATCCCTTATTCTTGCCTTTTCAACAAGACCGAAATATTTGTTCTTAGATGAAATATTTGACGGATTAGACCCGGTTATAAGAAAAACATTAAAGACCATTATAATCGAGGACGTTACGGAGAATAACATGACATGTATTATTGCATCCCACAATTTAAGGGAAATTGATGATATATGTGACAGAATAGTATTATTACATAGTGGAAGTCTTGTTACAAATAAGGAAACAGACGAACTTAAGAATAAGATGCATAAAATCCATATGGCATTTAACAATCCGCCGGATGGAGATGCCTTTAACCATTTAGATGCCCAGGTATTAAGCCAGATAGGTGGATATTATGTGCTTATGGTAAAGGGAGATTTAGATGAAGTAATGGAAGAACTAAAGAAATTAGAACCGGCATTTTTAGAAGTAATGCCATCAACATTAGAAGAAGTATTTATTAACGAAATGGAGGGTGTAGGTTATGGAAAATAATGTAGGATTATCAGGCAGAAAAAAAGCAGTTGCATTATTTAAATGGTCATTAAGAAAAAATCTTCCGTTTTCAATTGCATATTGGATTTTGTTGTTTTTATCATTTCCAATGATTGAAATATTTGCAATGATAGTTTGTGGTACGCAGCAAAATTTAGGAATGGAAAGTTATATAAAAGATATGAAAGAAGTTTGTGAATATCTTCCGGCTATATTTTTTGTGGCATTTGCCATAATCTTTTCAATAATCATGGCAATAATGTCATTTTCATATATGCATAATAAAAGAAGTGTGGACTTATTTGGCAGTTACCCAATAAGCAGAAGAACCTTATTTTTTGTAAGATACTTTTCCACATTGGTTTTATGTATAGTTCCTATGATTATAATAGGTTCTGTTGGTGCCATTTTAGGTTTAAGTGATGTGGCATTAATTGAATCATTTAAGGTAATAGGAATACTGACAGTTACAATTATTGGAAATGTAAGTTTTATAGCTATGATTTCATTATGTTGCGGAACAGTGGCTGATGTACTTATATCATATGTGGTAATCAGCGCCATATATCCTATATGTGTCCTGATTGGGGTATTGTTTCCACAATCTGTTATTCCGGGACTTGCTGTATCAGAGATTCCAAGTACGGTTCTTACATTTTTATCTCCGGCAGCATCATTTTATACATGTAAATTCGGAAGTGGAAGCGGCCTTGGAATTGCATGGTGGATATGTCTTTCAGTGGTTCTTATGGCAGCATCCTTTGTACTTTGTAAACAGAGAAAGGCAGAAAGTGCCCAGAATGCCTTTGCCTTTAGCATAGTGGAAATTATTATTAAATTCTTCACATGTTTTGCAACAGGATTTGGTGTGGGATATATGTGTTCATTTTTGGGAGATGATAGTTGTAAGGCACAGTATATATGGTTTGTTGTGGGAACTGTAATTGCCGTAATGACGGCTAATTTGTTATTGCATTTAGTATTTCACAGAGGACTATCAAAGTTTAAGTCTAGCCTTATGGAATGTGGTGTGGTATTTGTGTGCATCATGGCATTTTTACTGATTACAACATCAGGAGGATTGGGATACCTGCAAAGAGTACCTGATAAGGAAGATGTACAGAAAGTAAATATTGTTCAGGGAAACACTCAAAGTTTTGTTATTGATGGGAAAGATGTTTTGGCATCTTATACAGATGATGCTAATATTATAAGTGATGTATGTGAAGTACATAAGCTGATTACAAACAGCTTAGATAAGCATCACGGATTTTTACCGATTAAAAGCAGATATGGTGGTAGTGACCAGGAAAGTATTAGTATTAAGTATGTGTTAAAAAATGGAAAAACCATTTCAAGAAAATATGATGGTTATTACATTGCCAGAAATACAAAAGATATTATGAAAAAAATGTCTGATATAACATCAACTAAGTATTATTCTCAGGTAAAGCATCCTTTTTACATAATACCGTATAAATACATTACAGATATGCAAATCTCTAAATATGTTGTAAATGGTGATGCTGATGAAGAAGAAATATATGGTGATGATTATGCTGTTAAGGCAGGTCAGGTTACGGATGAGGTGGATTATTTATCAAAGCCTGAAAATAAGGAGTTGATTAATTCCTTTGTAGAGGCACTTAAAAAGGATGTGGAAGCTAATGGAATGTATATTCCGAAAAACTACGAAAAAATATGGGGAATTTCAGTTACGTATAGAATATCATCAGATGACGGATATGATGCTGGTGGTTACGCCGGTGGACTGATTTATATTCCGGAAGCTTACACTAACACTATGAAAATTCTTGAGGATAAGGGGTATTTAAATGATGCCTACAACTTTGTAAGTGAGTGCGAAACATATACATACAATGAAAAAGGAAAGTATTTATCCGGCAAAAAAATATATTTCACCCTGCCTGAAGGGTGGGATAAAAATAAGGAAGTACAGTGTGTTGCTGTAGGTGATGATGAGACTATGCTTACAGAAATTGATAATACTTTAACAAAATGTAAAAAGGTTTCAGACACCGTATGGATGTATGAAATACCGGATGATGATAAATATACACAGTTGTACAAAGAAGAAAATGATGAAGATTTTGTAACTAAGGGAGTGGTATTTTATCAGATAGGGAAAAAAGATATGAATATTTCCGGGTTAATCACATTGCCTGAAAAACATGACGGGCAGCAGGTTACTCTTGGAAAACAGCTGAAAAAAGAATATGAGAATTTCTTTTCAAATATGTATGAGTATAATTGGACAAAGTTCAATAAATAGTTAATAATGTCATGCTAAATATTGACCGTAAAAAAAAATAGTAGTATATTTAAATAAGTTAAAAACTACTAAGACAAACGGAGGAAATTTAATATGGACAAGAAAAATATTGACTGGGCAAATCTTGGTTTTGGATATATCCAGACTGACAAGAGATTTGTATCTAATTTCAAAGATGGAAAGTGGGATGACGGAAAGTTAACAGACGATGCTAATGTAGTCATAAACGAATGTGCCGGAGTTTTACAGTATGCTCAGACAGTTTTCGAAGGAATGAAAGCTTACACCACAGAGGATGGACGTATAGTAACATTCCGTCCTGATTTAAATGCAAAGAGAATGGCAGATTCAGCCAGAAGACTGGAGATGCCTGTATATCCTGAAGATAAATTTGTAGAAGCTATCGAAAAGACAATCAAGGCTAACGCAGGATACGTTCCACCATATGGCAGTGGAGCTACACTTTATGTAAGACCTTATATGTTTGGAAGCAATCCTGTTATTGGTGTAAAGCCTGCTGATGAATATCAGTTCAGAGTACTTACAACACCTGTTGGACCTTACTTCAAGGGTGGCGCAAAGCCTATTACAATTAAGGTAAGTGATTTCGACAGGGCAGCACCTCACGGTACAGGTCATATTAAGGCAGGTCTTAACTATGCCATGAGCTTACATGCCATTGTTACAGCACATAAAGAAGGCTTTGACGAGAATATGTATCTTGATGCAGCTACGAGAACAAAGGTAGAAGAAACAGGTGGTGCAAACTTCATTTTCGTTACAAAGGATAATAAGGTTGTTACACCTAAGTCAAATAGTATTTTACCATCTATTACACGTCGTTCACTTATGACAGTTGCTAAGGATTACTTAGGACTTGAAGTTGAAGAGAGAGAAGTATATTTTGATGAAGTTAAAGATTTCGCAGAGTGTGGTCTTTGTGGTACAGCAGCAGTTATCTCCCCTGTAGGAAAGATTGTTGACCATGGAAAAGAAATCTGCTTCCCAAGCGGAATGGAAGAAATGGGACCTACAACAAAGAAGCTTTATGAGACTTTAACAGGAATTCAGATGGGAAGAATTGAGCCACCTAAGGGATGGTTATACGAAATTAAATAATTTGATTAAATGTAAGCCCGCTTGCAAGTTGTAAGCGGGCTGTTTTACACTTATAAAATAAAAGTGTTGAGAGGAGTAAAAGTATTATATGTGGAACAGAGTAGAACTAAAGAATAATGCAAAACAGATTATGAGAAAAAATTACTGGTGGATTGTACTTCTTTCAGTAATTACGGCTATTGCAATAGGACAGGGAATCCGTTTAAACGTAAATTTAGGAACTAACGGAATATCTACTAATTATAGTAAGGGTCTTATGGGAAGAAGTTCCGGAAGTTATTTTGACCAGATAATAAATGGTAGTGGAATAACAAACATGAAACCGGACAGCAGCATTGATATCTCTTCTCAGATGTTTAATGTAAGAAATTATATTAAAAATATATTTAGTGGTATATCCTTAGTTGAATTGTATGCAATTATGAGTGTGGCAGGTTTCTTTATGCTGGCATCTATTTTGCTTAGATGTTTTCTTTTATCCCCACTTGAAGTCGGATGTAAAAGATGGTTTTTAAAGAATAGAACCCAAAAGCCTGAAACATCTGAAATAGCATATGCTTTTAGAAAGGGATACGGAAATGTAGTAAAGATTATGTTTTGTAAGAATCTTTTTACAGCACTTTGGAGCTTATTGTTTATTATTCCGGGTATAATTAAGTCATATGAGTATAGGATGGTGCCTTATTTATTGGCAGAAAATCCAGACATGGATATGCATGAGGCTTTTGAAAGAAGTAAAAACATGATGATGGGAAACAAGTTTGATACATTTGTATTAGATATTTCTTTTATAGGTTGGAGATTCTTATCTGCGCTTACTGCAAATATATTGGATATTTTTTACGTTAATCCGTATGTTTTCCTTACAGATGCAGAATTATATGTTAAATTATGTTCATTAGGAAGTACAAACAGAGAAAATTATAATTATTAAAATAAACAGGGGGCAAAAATAATGAGCGAATTAAGTAAGGCTTTGGCAGTTATTAATGAAGTACAAAAGGCAGTAGTTGGAAAAAACGACGTTATTGAAAAAATAATGGCAGCAATTATTGCACAGGGACATATTCTTATAGAGGATATGCCGGGGGTAGGAAAAACTACCATGGCTAAGGCTTTTTCAAAGGCTATGGGAATTAAAGACAGTCGAGTACAGTTTACACCGGATATAATGCCGTCAGATTTAACGGGATTTTCCATATACAAAAAGGAAACGGGACAGTTTGTTTACAAACCGGGAGCACTTATGTGCAATATGTTTTTGGCAGATGAAATAAACAGAACATCCCCTAAAACCCAGTCAGCATTATTAGAGGTTATGGAAGAAAGACAAATTACCGTTGACGGAATAACAAGAGAGATGGGAAATCCTTTTGTGGTTATAGCAACGGAAAATCCTGAAGGCTCAGCAGGAACCCAGATGCTTCCGGAGTCACAGTTAGACCGATTTATGATTTGTGTAAATATGGGGTACCCTACAGTGGAAGAGGAAATGGAAATCCTTAAAAGAAGACAAATGGGAAATCCTTTAGAATATGTAAATAATGTAATAAGTGCTAATGACATTATCCTTATGGAACAGGAAGTAAAGGAAGTGTACATTAAGGACAGCGTGTACAAATATATTGTTCAGGTGGCAGAAAGCACAAGAAACCATGAAATGTTAGGAGGGGGAATGAGTCCCCGTGGAACAGTGGCTTTAGCGGCAATGAGCAGGGCATATGCATGGATGAAAGGGCGAAACTTTGTTGTACCACAGGATGTAAGAGATGTATTTGAGTGTATTGCAACTCACAGAGTGAGACTGAGTACCAAGGCAAAGGTAAGCCATATTAATAAACACGATGTTTTAAGTGAAATTTTAAGACAGGTACCTGAACCTGCAATGAGAAGGTAGGTATGATTAAAAGAAGTTTAATTTATAGTTTGGTTACCTTAATAACCCTTTGCATGTTTTTTCTTTTTACAGAGAAGGTAATAGGAATTGTTCTTTTAATGGAATGTATGTATTATATTATGGCAATTGTGTATGTTCGTATTGTATCACGGTTTATACAGGTTACATTGGATAAAGGCTTGTATTCTGCTGAAAAAAACAGTGAAATTCCAATATTAATTCAGGTAAAAAATAAATCAAAGTGGTTAAGTGTAAGGTGTGGCTTTAAAATTAAGGTGGTAAATAATTTTACCGGTGAGGTTAAAAAGGAAATAATTAATCATACCGTTACAAGAGGAGTAAAGGAAACTTTCAGTGAAAGCTTTTTATCCTCAGACTGTGGTGAAATTTCCGTATATTTAGTGGAGTATTATGTATATGACTGGATTGGTTGCCTTTATTTAAAAAAGAAAACAAATGATGTTAAGAAGATAGAAATATTGCCGGAAACCCATCTTTTAATGACAGAGATACAAAGAACCACCAGAGAATTTATTACAGATTCAGAGGTATATTCTGATAGCGAAAAAGGTGATGATTTATCTGAAATATATCAGGTAAGGGAGTACGTGGAAGGTGATCCTATACATGATATACACTGGAAACTGTCAGCCAAGACTGACAATCTTTTAATAAAGGAACACGGAAAACCATTAGGCTGTGTGGTTCTTATATGGATTGACTTGTTTAGAAACAATACCGTAAAGCACCTAAGAGGAAAGAAACATGGCAGAAAAAATCTGCCGGTAAATGCCATTGAAATGGCTGCTTCGGTATCTCTTTCATTAATAGAACAAAAATGTGTTCATATGGTTGCATGGTACGAGGAAAAAAATGACAGAATTATTAGGAAGAGAGTAGAAAATATATACGAACTTCTTAACAGGCTGCTTTATTTAGAATCATATCATGACAGAAAAAGAGCAGATATGCAGTTTGATGAACGTTTCGACAGAAATGATTTCAGCTCCATAGTGGAAATAAAGTCTGATGGAAGGCTGATTGTAAATGGCAATGAAATAGAAGTAAAGAAGAAGGGCGATAAAGTATGTTACGAAGAGACATATATTATCGTATAGCGTAGGATAAAATGGCGGGAATAGAATTTGTTAAACTTGAAAAAAAGAATAGTAATTTCATTATGTATCTTTTGGCAGTATTCTTTGTGCTGTTATGTTCTTTTGATGCAATTTCCTCAGTGTTTAAATTTGATATAAAACCCATAATTACAATATCAGTCAGCGGAGCAGCCACAATAGGTGGATATGCTTTATTTATGCTGATGATAAAAAGCAGAAAAGCTATGGTGATAATAGGTGTTTTGTATCTTTGTGGATTGTATTTTTTCAGGGCAGGAAGTGGAATTTATATAAACAAAATTCTGAAACTTTGGAATTTTTACTATGAGACCAATTATGTAGGCTTAAAGTATAAGTCATCTTATCTTTACAATGTGGTGATATTGCTATTGGTGGAATTATTAATAGCAGTTATTTTATACAGTATCATCATAGGAAAAAATTGTCGGTATGTGGCTTTACTACTGGTATTAGCACCTGTGATTTTAGATTCGGCAGTAGGTTATCTGCCTTCAGTTTCGAGTACATTAGAACTTATTTTTGCAGCAGTATTTTATTTTACAATATACCGTCAACAGGGAGAAAAAAATGTAATTACCACTGCTGTAGCAACCATGGCAGTGTTACTGATGGTGTCGGTTCTGGCTTTTAATATTTCACCTAGGTTGGAAAAGTATAAAAAAATGGACAGTTATAAGAAAACAGCGGAGGCTATTAAGAACTTTGATAAAATTAATCCGGGAGATTTCTTAAGTTCCATTTTTGAAGGCAGCGGAAACTATGCCAAAGCAGGAATTGGAAAAGGAAAGTTAGAAAATATTAATGAATTCAGGGCTACCGGGAAGAAGGTATTAAAGGTTACGGTTACAAAGAAGCCTACAAAAACGGTGTATTTAAGAGCTTTTGTAGGAATAGATTATAACGGGAAGGAATGGACAGGTGCCGATAAAGATACCGTAAAGGATATAAAAGAATTTTATAACACACAAAGTCAGTTTAAAAAGTTAATAAATGAACCCTATAATAAGTTTTCAACTTATACATCCCTGGCAAAACAGAAAATGACTATTGATGTTTTAGGGGCATCCGGCAAATATGGATATTCACCGTATTTTTCCGAAGTAAAGGATGAAAGTGCTGATTATGATACCTGTGCCTTAGGTGATGGAAAAAAACAACATATATATTTATATTTCGATGGAAATGATTTAAGTAATAATTTTGACTATTTAAGCAATGTATCTTCCTATTGGCACAAATATAGTGAATTTACAAAAGTAAGATATATCGGAAAACCTAAGGGGCTTGATGAATTAAAACATAGATGTAATCAAATTGACAGTAATTACGAAGTAGGTGTTGCCACGGCAATTAATGAATGGTTTAGTGATTTACAATATAGTAAAGCACCGGGAAAAACAACAGATGGCAGGGATTTCGTGGAGGATTTTCTTTTTAACAGGAAAACGGGATTTTGCGTGCATTTTGCATCGGCGGCAACGTTGATTTACAGAATGAAGGACGTACCGGCAAGGTATGTGGAGGGATACGTTATTGACCCCTCAAGTTTTACCAAACAAAATGACGGTACATTTGCAGCTACGGTTACTGATGAAGGGGCTCATGCATGGTGTGAGGTATTTAATGATATTAAAGGCTGGCAGGTAAGGGAACATACACCGGGATACAGCACGTCGAGAATATCAAAACAGGAAAACAATACTACAAAGCAGGAAGCAACTACAGTTGCAGCGGTAACTACAACCCACGCAAATGAAAGTACAACGGCTTCGGCGGATAACACAAAGGCAACTGTAAACAGTGAAAGTCATAAGAATACATCTCACAGTGAAAATGTAAGTTTAAAGCCTGTAATAAAGGTGTTAAAAGTAACTTTCATACTTATAATATGTGTGGTGGCGGGATTCATTATTTTTGTTTTGCCTCATAGAATTAAGAGAGTCAGTAAAATACGGAAAATAAAAGGGAAAAACAGTATATGCAGCACTTATAAGGAAATCTGTAATATATGCAATTTCTTCGGAGCAGGTTTAAATAAGGGCAATTCCACAGAAGCAATAGAGAAAATGATAAAACAGTTTCCACAGCTCTCAGAAGAAGAATGGCGATGGATATATGACATAACCCTTATAGCAGCGTTTTCAAATGACAGGGCTACAGATGAGGACAAGAGGAAAATGTACATGCTTTATCGTAAATTTAGAAACGATATGTTAAAGAGTTTAAAGGGCGTTAAAAAGTTTATTTTTAAATTCATAAAGGCAATGTAATTAAAAATAATAAAACTTAACTGGTTTTAGTGAAAAAATGGCGTTAATTCGCCATTTTTTTTATTGAAGATACTAGACAAAGGAAATAGAATTTGTTAAAATTATAACAATCTTGGAAATATCAGATATGTTACATATTTTTCACAAAACATTAACAGAGTTATTTTAAATGTTTATTGCGGTTAAATTCAATTGATGATATTATTTAAGAGTGTGAGTAATTTTTAAAATTGATGTAATTTATTATATTAAATTAAATTTTTATGGAGGATTATATTATGTCAAAGAAAGTAGTTATTGCAGGCGCATGCCGTACAGCAATCGGAAAAATGGGCGGAGCATTAAGCACAACTCCGGCACCGGTTTTAGGATCTATCGTTATTGAGGAAGCTCTTAAGAGAGCAGGCGTTCCTAAGGAAGCAGTTGATCACGTATATATGGGATGCGTTATCCAGGCAGGTCTTGGACAGAACGTAGCACGTCAGGCTTCAATTAAGGCAGGACTTCCTATTGAAACACCGGCAGTTACAGTAAACGTTGTTTGTGGTTCAGGTCTTAACTGTGTAAATATGGCAGCTCAGATGATTAAGGCAGGAGATGCTGATATCGTTGTTGCAGGTGGTATGGAGAATATGTCAATGGCACCTTTTGCACTTCCAAAAGCAAGATTTGGTTACAGAATGAACAACGGAACACTTGTTGACACAATGGTAAATGATGCATTAACAGATGCTTTCAACAATTATCATATGATGATTACAGCTGAAAACGTAGCTGAACAGTGGGGAATCACAAGAGAAGAATTAGATGCATTCTCAGCTAACTCACAGCAGAAATGTGAAAAGGCTATGGCTGAAGGTAAGTTTAAGGATGAAATCGTTCCAGTTGTTGTTAAGAACAGAAAGGGCGATATCGTTGTAGATACAGATGAAGGACCAAGAGCAGGAACAACTGCTGAATCACTTGGTAAATTAAGATGCTGTTCAGGAAAGCCTGATGGTGTTGTTACAGCAGGTAATGCTTCAGGTATTAATGATGGAGCAGCTGCAGTAGTAGTTATGAGCGAAGAAAAGGCTAAGGAATTAGGCGTTACACCTATGGCTACATTTGTTGGCGGAGCACTTGGCGGAGTTGATCCTTCAATCATGGGTGTTGGACCTGTTGCTTCAACAAGAAAAGTTATGGAAAAGACAGGCTTAACAGTTGACGATATGGATTTAATCGAAGCTAACGAAGCTTTTGCAGCACAGTCAGTTGCAGTTGCAAGAGACCTTGGATTTGATATGAGCAAGGTTAACGTAAACGGTGGAGCTATTGCACTTGGACATCCTGTTGGAGCTTCAGGTTGTAGAATACTTGTTACATTACTTCACGAGATGCAGAAGAGAGACGCTAAGAAGGGTCTTGCTACATTATGTATCGGTGGCGGAATGGGCTGCTCAACAATCGTTGAAAGAGACTAATTAAATATATAAAAAGCTGGTAGCAGATTTTACTACCAGCTTTTCATGTGTTTTTTAATAAGGTAATTTAAAGGAGAAGTGATATGGAATTTATTACTTATGAACAGGAAGGATTTGTTGGAGTTATTACCATCAACCGCCCAAAGGCATTAAACGCATTAAACAGCCAGGTCCTTGATGAATTAAACGCTACATTAGATGCAGTTGATGTTAATGAAACAAGAGCATTGATTTTAACAGGTGCCGGAGAAAAGTCATTTGTTGCAGGCGCTGATATAGGAGAAATGTCAACACTTACAAAGGCTGAAGGCGAAGCTTTCGGTAAGAAGGGAAATGATGTTTTCAGAAAACTTGAAACATTACCTGTTCCTGTTATTGCTGCAGTAAACGGATTCGCTTTAGGTGGCGGATGTGAAATATCAATGAGTTGTGATATTAGAATCTGTTCTGAAAATGCTATTTTCGGACAGCCTGAAACAGGTCTTGGAATTACACCGGGATTTGGTGGAACACAGAGACTTGCAAGAATCGTTGGACCTGGAATGGCTAAACAGATGATTTATACAGCAAGAAACATTAAGGCTGATGAGGCTTACAGAATCGGTCTTGTAAATGCAGTATATCCACAGGAAGAACTTATGGATGCAGCAAAGAAAATGGCAGCAGGCATTGCAAAGAACGCACCTATTGCTGTAAGAGCATGCAAGAAGGCAATTAATGATGGATTAGATGCAAACATGGATGATGCAATCGTTATTGAAGAAAAATTATTCGGTAGTTGCTTTGAGACAGAAGATCAGAAGGCAGGTATGGGTAACTTCCTTGAAAAGGATAAAGAAAAGAAATTAAAGGTTGTACCATTTAAGAATATGTAATATAAGCCACTTAGTTTTTTATAATTATTGATTTGAGACATAAGTGGATACAAAATAAAATTATCATAAATATTATGGAGGAATAATTATGAAGGTTGGAGTTATTGGCGCAGGAACAATGGGTCAGGGAATCGCAAAGGCTTTCGCTCAGGTTGAAGGATACACAGTTGCATTATGTGATATCAAGCAGGAATGGGCTGAAGGTGGAAAAGACAAGATTGCTAAAGGTTATGCAAGACTTGTTGAAAAAGGAAAAATGACACAGGAGAAGGTTGATGGTATTCTTAACAGCATCACACCTGGTCTTAAGGAAGATTTATGTGCTGACTGCGATTTGATCGTTGAAGCTGCTTTTGAAAATATGGAAGTTAAGAAAACAACATTTGCAGAATTAGATAAGATTTGCAAGCCTGAATGTGTTTTCGCTTCAAATACATCATCACTTTCTATCACAGAAATTGGAAATGGTCTTACACGTCCTATGATTGGTATGCATTTCTTCAATCCTGCTGACAGAATGAAATTAGTAGAAGTTATCGCAGGGGTTAATACACCTGATGAAACAGTTGCAACAATCAAGAAGATTTCAGAAGAAATCGGAAAGACACCTGTACAGGTAAATGAAGCTGCAGGATTTGTTGTAAACAGAATTTTAATTCCAATGATTAACGAAGCTGCTTTCATTAAGATGGAAGGTGTTTCAGACATTGCCGGTATTGATGCTGCAATGAAACTTGGTGCTAACCATCCAATGGGACCTCTTGAATTAGGAGATTTCGTTGGTTTAGATATCTGCCTTGCAATTATGGATGTACTTTACAATGAAACAGGGGACAGCAAATATCGTGCATGCCCATTAATCCGTAAGATGGTTAGAGGCGGAAACCTTGGTGTTAAGTCAGGTAA
>NZ_CAKVZL010000054.1:0-14745 GCF_934835595.1 Eubacterium sp. AF15-50 | reverse complement strand
ATTTATCTTATGCCAAAAATTTTCTCTATAGTTCACAATTATTAACCGTTCTTGGGAAGGGAATTACATCTCTTATATTGCCCATTCCCGTAAGATACATAATCATTCTCTCAAATCCCAATCCAAAGCCGGCATGTCTTGCAGTACCGTATTTTCTTAAGTCAAGATAAAATTCATAGTCCTTTTCATTAAGTCCTAACTCCTTCATTCTTTTCCTTAATACGTCTTCTTTTTCCTCACGCTGGCTTCCACCGATTATTTCTCCGATTCCCGGCACCAGACAGTCCATAGCTGCCACGGTTTTTCCGTCATCATTTAACTTCATGTAAAATGCCTTTATTTCCTTTGGATAATCCGTTACAAACACCGGTCTTTTAAATATCTTTTCCGTAAGATAACGCTCATGCTCCGTTTGAAGGTCACATCCCCATTCTACCTTATACTCAAATTCATCATTATGCTGTTTTAAAATATCTATGGCCTCCGTATATGTTACTCTGCCAAAATCTGAATTTACCACATGATTTAATCTGTCTAAAAGTCCCTTATCAACAAAGCTGTTAAAGAAATCCATTTCCTCCGGTGCATTTTCTAACACATATTTTATTATGAATTTTATCATAGCCTCTGCTAATTCCATATCATCTTCTAAATCTGCAAAAGCTATTTCCGGCTCAATCATCCAAAACTCTGCTGCATGTCTTGTAGTGTTAGAATTTTCTGCCCTAAATGTTGGTCCAAAGGTATAAATCTTTTTAAATGCCATAGCATATGTTTCCCCATTAAGCTGTCCTGATACTGTAAGATTAGTTGGCTTTGAAAAAAAGTCTTTTGAGTAATCCGTATTCCCCTCTTCATCCTTTGGAACATTATTTAAATTCAGAGTAGTAACCTGAAACATTTCCCCTGCCCCTTCGCAGTCGCTTCCTGTAATAAGGGGAGTATGAACATATACAAATCCCTGTTCCTGAAAGAATTTGTGAATGGCATAGGCACAAAGGGAGCGCACTCTGAAAACTGCCTGAAATGTATTTGTTCTTGGTCTTAAATGTGATATTGTTCTAAGATATTCAAAACTATGTCTTTTCTTTTGCAGAGGATAATCACCGGTACTTTCCCCCTCGATTATTACCTCCTCTGCCTGAATTTCAAAAGGCTGTTTTGCATTAGGTGTGGCAACTAATTTTCCCTTTATAATAAGTGCCGCTCCAATATTTGTTTTTGATATTTCTGAGAAATTATTAAGTTTATCACTGTAAACCACCTGTATGGGTTTAAAGAATGTACCATCATTTACTGTTATAAATCCGAAGGTTTTAGAATCCCTTATACTTCTTACCCATCCGCATGTTTCAACTTCTTTGTCAATATATTTTTCTGTATTATCATACAATTCCTTTATTTCAACAGGTTTCATAAATGCCTCCAACATACTTTTATGTTTGAATTTCAAACACTCATTATGATAGTATATCGTCTTTTTTACCCATTATCAACTAATGGTTCCTGATTTCACATCAGTTTTTATATCGTTTTTCTGAAAATTGTTATTATAATATGTAAACTCCTCAAACTCACTTATTCCTATATTTACTGATGTTCCGTCAATTCCCGAATGAATCTGCCACAACACATCATTTATCAGATTCACCCCTATTCCCTCATCTGTTTCCACATTTTGCATTTTTGACTTTTTTTCTATGCCATAATAATCTGCAAGAGAATCTATTATTTTAGACTGTATAATAGCTAATGACAAATTGTCTTTTCCTTCATAAACCTGTACTGCCATTTTTTCAAATATCTCAATATCTTTACAGGTTACAAGATATATTTTCATGGTATCACTATCCACATATATTTGTAATGGGTTTTTAAGTCCAGTTTCTTTATTGTATACAACAACATCACAAACATAATAAGATATTCCCATATCGTATATTGTGTATAATTGAATATCATCAAAGTATAGCTGTCCATCAAAAAGCAAATCATTATATTTTTCCCCAAACAATTTCTTTTCAATCTGAAGCCATTTCTTATATTCATTGTTAATACTTTTTTCAACACTTTTAAGTTTCTTATTTTCCGAATTAAATATTACATTTATAACCTGGGCATTTGACTTACCACTTAAAACATCCCCTAATATTTCAAGCTTTTCCTCAGTAGACTTAGTTTCTCCTGTAGTCACCTCATAAGCCGTTTCATCATTGTAGCTTATTTTTCCTACATTACTTTTATTTGTCACTTCATTTAAAATTATCGGCAAAATCATGGCTAATGCAATTATAACCACGATTCCCATAATCGCTAATATCGTTTTTTTAATTTTCATAGCCTTCTCCTGCTAACTGTTTATTATCCATAGGTAGTATCACATATACATTTGTGCCTACCCCCGGTTTACTGCCTATTTTCCATTTCCCATGGTGTATGGAAACAATCTTCTTGCACAAAGCCATTCCAATGCCTGCGCCTCCCTCTTTTCTTGCTCTTGATTTATCCACCATATAAAATGCCTCTGTTATTTTTCTAAGTTCCTCCGGTTCCATTCCACATCCGTTATCCTGAACGGTTACCATATATTCATTGCCTGATGCCTGTCCCGTAATAAGAATTGCCCCACCTATATCCACAGCCTTTCTGGCATTATCCACTATGTTATTTATCAGTGATATAAGCAATTCTTCATTTCCATATACCTTGCCCTCTTCAGCTTTAATCTTAAACTTTATTCTTTTTTGTATAAGATTAGGTTTTGCCATTTCTCCTACCTGTTTAAGAAGACGCTTCATATTCACCTTTTCAAAGCTGATATTCTGCTTGTCAAGAGATATTAAATCCATCAGTGAAAAGGACAGTTTTTCTAATCTTTTTCCCTGAGAGAAAATATAATTGGAATATTCCTTAATTTCTTTTTCACTTAAATCCATTGAACGAATCATATCTGAATATCCTACAATGGCTGTAAGAGGTGTTTTTAATTCATGAGCAAAACTTGCAGTAAAATCTTCCTGTTTTCTGGCACTGTCCTCTAATTCTTCTATATTCTCTTTTAAAATATCTGCCATACTGTTAAAGTTGTTAATTAAAACTCCAACCTCTCCCGTCTGTTTTCCCTTTGCCCTTGCGCCGTAATCTCCTGATGCCATTTTCTCAGTAATTTTTGATAATTCAACTATAGGTTTTGTTATCCTTTTAGAAATTAAATAAGACAATATTCCTGACACAACAAATGCCATAATTACCATAAGCCTGTATCTGTTATATAATGTATTTCTATCTTCATATATGTACTGTATATTTTTTATGCTGCTTACATAATAAGTTTTTCCGTATACAACTATTTTGTTCATATTTTCAATATAATGTTCATTATCATCTGCAAGCTTTATAACATAAGCACTGTTTTTTTTATTCATTTCCTTAACGGAAATAAAACTTTCTATGGTGCTTCCCCTGTACTTTTCCACTCCCTTGGAATTACATAATTTGATATTGTATCTGTTTTGTCCCAAACTGTTTCGTACAGATTCCGTGGTTTTTATAACATTTTCCTCTAACCTGTTATCATCCTCCACAGATACACTTAAAGACGTTTTAAGCATATTCATAAACATTTTATTTTCGCTTACTTCTCTTTGAATTTCCCTGTTTAATGAATTATTAAAAGACGCATAAAGTAATGCACCTCCAAAAACAAGGTACATTACCGTTACAATGCTTAAAATAGATAAAAATATTTTCCAAAAAATTTTCATGTCTAGCCCTTTAATCTATATCCTACTTTATATACTGATTCTATTTTTTTCTCCCACCCTAACTTTTTCCGCACTCTTTGAATATGAAGGTCAACAGTTCTGCTATCTCCCATATAATCACTTCCCCATACATTTTCATATATAACTTCCCTGTACAAAGCCACGTTTTTATTTCTCACTAATAATACTAATAAATTAAATTCCTTAAGTGTAAGCATAACCTGCTTTCCGTTTTTTTTCACTTCCATAGAAGCTAAGTCAATGGTTACATCCTCTTCCACTATAAGATTTTCCGCCTTCCTATAACGTCTCAATACACTTTCCACTCTTGCAAGCATTTCAACTATTTCAAAGGGTTTGGTTATGTAATCATCTGCCCCTAACTTTAGTCCCTTTACCTTATTATCCGTGCTTCCCATTGCCGTAATGAAAATCACAGGGTAATCCATGGTTTTGGCATATTCTAACAGGTCATATCCATCTATTTCAGGAAGCATTATGTCAAACAGACACAAATCAAATTTTACCGTGTCCATCATTTTCGCAGCATCCCTTCCATTGTATGCACAGGTGCAGGAATAACCAGCCTTTACTAAATTTACCTTTATAAGATTTGCAATTATTTCATCATCTTCTGCTATTAAAATTTCAATCATTTTTATCCCTCAAAAAATACAAATTATCTGTTACCTTTATATTTTGTAACTTCTTTGTATCACAAATGTATCATACCATATTGCCAAATATTTACCAATAGAAAAAGAGGCTACCACAATGTGATAACCTCTCTTTAATATAAAATCTATTCCGGTTTTACTAATGAATTACCAATGTTAAAATCTATCTTTGTATACGCCGGATTTACTGCACTTATTATTGTGTCATATAAATAATCATGAGCAGCCTTATTTTTCATTTTATTATTTCTGTAAAGATTTTCAGCTAAATCATATACTGAGAAATTTAATGCATCACTGTAAATAACTGTTCCATCATTTAACTTTGCATATGCTCTCTCGCATATCTTGACATTGAAAAACTCTGCGTTCTTTACAAACTCCATAGTCATGACATATTTTGTAGATGAATCAGCAGAAGATAATATTCCATTTTCTGTTGCCTTGCTTTCCTTTACATATGCATTGGTACTTCCAACTTCTAAATCATCTTCACTTACATAATCTGCCAATCCGTATATCATTCCCACTTCTGCCACTTCACTGTCAGGATCATCTAATGTATATACTGTTCTGTATCCTTCCACAGTTGTGCTTATCTGTAAACCGTCAATTTTAACATCTGCGCTATAATTTCTTTCATAGTCAGCTTTTTCATATGTACCAGGCTCTGCCAGATAAATATAATCTAACCATATCCAGCAACTGTCTAATGCATCCTGAACCTTTATTACATCTCCCGGCTTAACAGGAATACTTCCAATACCCTGTACACTTGGAACAAATCCCCAATAGTCATTGGTCTTTGTATAGTTCATCTTATAGCATCTGTTATTTACCCAAATATTAACCTGACCTGATGTTCCACTGGAATAGCTTAATACAAGATCGTATGTACCTTTTTCCACGCCTTCCGGAACAACCATGCTTACACTTCCCTGATTAAGTCCAATGTTATTTACATATTTTCCTTCAGAAGCATTTTCCTCAGATACCACCTGTGGCTTATCATTTCCGCCCACATCCTTAAGTGTTCCGTCTTCTGCTTCCATTCTGTAAATAATGCCTTCCGGATACTCATATGTCTTTGTATATTCAGCTTCATCAGTTTTAACTAATTTAACAATAATCTTGTCAACCCATCCGTAACCGCTTCCATCATCAGGATTATCTGAAATCGTTATTTTCTCTCCTCCTGATAAGGAAATAGTAGAGGATAATTTGTCAGTAGTCATCTGGTTCATACCAAATCCGTTGCCGTTTCTTACTATGTAAGCTGCATCATTGTCTCCCACTGCCACACCAATTTTGGTACGGTTACCACAAGAAACAACACTTACTTCGTATTTGCCCTTTACAATGTTTTCAGGCATTGTAAATGAGAATGATTCTCCCGGCTGTAAATCTGCCTGACCTTCTGCTAATTTTTCTTTATAATAATCTTCACCTTCAAATGTGTATGATTTTTCAAGGTTTGTTCTCTCATTTAACTGTGTTGGTTCATCTGATGACATATATAACATATCCCAGTATTCAAGAGATGGAACTGCAAACTCAATATACTTTCCATCACTATCCTCACCCTTTGTAAATGCCACACTTTCAGTCATTCCACCATTTTTATCCGGAGATGCAAGATAAAGTGAATTTACTTCATCTGAATAGTAATATTTAACCTTTAAATTTTCTACCTTTGTAGGTGTTGCTTTAGTTCTGTCTTCATCTCTCCATTTATTATCTGTTCCCAGAAGATTTATTAAATGGAGCATCTGATATCCGTTTCCTTTTTTTGTATAAGTCCAAATCTTGTCTGATTCGCCCTCTGTACTTGTAGCATAATCTGATATGGAAACCTTATTATCTGTTGCTGTCTGTCCGTCACGTAAAATATTTTCATAAGCAACAGCAAAATCATAAATATTTCTCATTCTGCTGCTTAAGTCGTTTGTCATTGTTACTCCATCATGTGGATAATATTCCTCATGAAGAATGTTATTTCCATTTCCTAATTCAACTCTGTTACCACCTGCTGCAAAAACAGCTGCATTTACCAGCATAACAGCCGGTGTGTTCATATGACCGTCTGTAGCATTTCTGTTGATGTATGACTTAACTGCCAAAGACTTTCCGTTGCTGTCTTTCATGGAGTTTTCCACTTCAGTTACAAGAGAGTTATATGTATCATATGTATTTCCGTTTCTGTCTGTATCCCATGGCCAGAATTCTGTGTAAAGAGCATCTACTGCACTTGTATTTGCCTGAATAATTCCCTTTGCGCCTACCGGGTTAAATGAAATACACTTATCTCCTAATGCCGCTTTTGCTGCATCTAAAAATTCTTTATATGTATCTGCTATTACATATATCGGCTGTCCGTCATCTGTATAGCCAAGAGGCTGTCCGTCGGCAGTTACCATGTCCCCCCAGTCTCCTACAGTATCTCCATGCCATCCGTCAAAGTCAAAATATTCAAAAACTTTCTTATATTCATTAAATATGTAATTTTGCCAATCCTTATTAAGAGGATTCATAAAATAGAGAGTTCCGTTACCTGTAGGTGAATCTCCCATCTTGTAACAGAAAGCTCCTGTTCCTCTATTATTGTCATCTTTAAAAAATACCTGCCAGTTTTTGTGTTCATTGTTATCACCGGCAACAAAATCATCTGTTCCTGCATATATCATATCATATGCCATACATGCCATATTCTTTGATTTAGAACTCTTAATATAATTTTTAATGGTATTAACATATATGTTACGTCCTGCCCAGTCCTGATATACTCCTGAATCAAGCTGTTCCTTAGGTGCTAACGGCTGGTGATGTAAATGATGCCAGTCATAGTATTCTATTACGTTGATATGATATTTACTTAACTGTTCAACTTTTCCATATGTTTTTGCATTTTCACTGAAATCACAAAGGTATCCGTATCTTGGGAACTTTCTCCAGTCTGAAGAAACGTCTACGCCTACACTTTCTTCATCTATAACAGTTCCGTTTTCGTCCTTTGCTACAATTTCCAGCATATATCCCTGAAAATCATTATCCGGTGCTGTCCATTTAAGAATTCTTGTGCTTTTTGCCTTCGCCTCAATATTGCAATCAGTCACAATTTTATCTCCAACTTTTTTATTTAAATGCATAGCCTGCAATTCCAGACTTTTGATTTTGCTTTCAGATTTGTTATTTACATTAACTGTAATCTTAACGGTATCTCCGGGATCATACATAGCCTTATCTGTGTATGTATCATAAAATACAGATATTGCCTCCCCTGATGTGGCTGCGTCTACCCTTGTAGTGTTTTCATAAATCCCCACTTGCAATGTCATGGCTATTGCCATTACAAAAGCAATTATTCTTCTCAATTTCATTTTATTTACCTGTTGATATTATAAATATCCCTTTCAAATTATTTATCTTTATATTTACCTTCTACCCTCCTTCCAGTTAAACGTTAAACTACTTATACAATAAATATTAACATTGTAATTTTACAATGTCAATTTGTTTGATATAGGAAAATATCACAATATTTTACGGCTTTTTTATGCACTTTATATACTGAAACGTTATTATTAAAAAGGGTATTAAAACAGTAACTTTAACTTTGTAATTTCACTATTTTAATACCCTTTTTTGTCTATAAAAAGTATATGTCGCACTATTTATTTTTTCTTTTTGCCTTGTCAACCTCAGGCTGGAATCTTTCCACCTCTTTAGCTATTACCCCACTTAATGCAAGGAGGCATATAAGGTTTGGAATTGCCATTAATGCATTAGCTATATCTGAGAAATTCCATACCACATCCAAAGCCGTGGTTGCGCCCACAAATACCACCAGTGAGAACACTATTCTGTACACCATGTTAAATTTGTGAGTATTGAAAATATATTCAAAAGCCTTTTCACCATGATATTCCCAACCAAGTATGGTGGAAAATGCAAATAAAACTATTCCTATGGTTACTAAATATCCTCCTAATTTTCCAAGAACAGATGAAAATGCTGCAATGGTAAGAGCTGCTCCCTTTACCACTTCCTTATATTCATATTTACCACCCTCAAATATGTACTCATTGCCTGCTGCGTCGTTCCATGTTCCATCTATAACCGAAGGCTGCTTATCCTTCTCTGAATATGTAAGCTCTATGGTATTTTCTTTGTTATTATCATCAACATATTTTAATATTAAATTTGAATTTTTAAGTTCATATGCATAATTAACATTTGCATCCTTTTTGTCGTTATCATGAGCTACCACTGCAATGTTATTTGACTCCACATCATATGTTCCCTTAATAGTGGTATCTGTCATACCAAGCACTCCTGATGAAGCTATGCAAAGTCCTGTTATGGTACATACTACAATGGTATCCCAAAATGTACCTGTCATGTTAATATATCCCTGACGTACAGGATCATCTGTGGTGGCTGCTGCTGCTGTTATGGCTGCTGAACCCATTCCTGCCTCATTTGAGAAAACTCCACGGGCAACACCGTAACGCATGGCATTCATCATTGCCGCTGTTATAGCTCCGCAAAGTCCACCTCCCACTGCATTAAAGCTAAATGCCATTTTAAATATCATGGCAACCCCTGCCGGAACATTTTGTATATTTAATATAATAACAATCAATCCTGCTATTACATAGAAAATAGCCATAAAAGGCACAACAACTGATGACACCTTTGAAATTGTCTTGATTCCTCCTACAATAATTACAAGAGCAAGAATTGTAAGAATAACACCTACTATGGTAGTTGATACTCCAAAGGTGTCATGTACTGACTCCGCAATGGAGTTAGCCTGTGTCATGTTACCGATACCAAAGGATGCTATTACTGCAAACACTGCAAAAAGCATTCCCAGAAATGCTCCTAGTTTTTTGTTTTTAAAGCCCTTTTTCATTGTGTACATAGGACCACCGGACATTTCGCCTTTTTCGTTGACTTCACGATATTTTATGGCAAGCATACATTCACTAAATTTTGATGTTAATCCAAAGCAGGCTGATATCCACATCCATACCAATGCTCCGGGACCACCTGCCACCATAGCCGTAGCCACTCCTACTATGTTTCCTGTTCCAATGGTTGCCGCCAAGGCTGTAGTAAGTGCTGAAAATGGTGATACATCACCTTCTCCCCTACTTGTAGTTCTTGCTTCCTTACTTAATGTGCTTTTCAATGCATACCCTAAATTTCTCCAAGGTCTGAACTTTAATCTTACTGTAAGAAATACTCCTGTTCCAACCAGCAATATTAACATCACCGGTCCCCACACAAAATCGTCAATAGCTGAAATTATTTCTGCAAAACTCATATATTTTTTCTCCCTTTTTTGAAATAAAAAAATAAAAGGAGGTAGTCAAAATAGAACTACCTCCTTTGGTAACATATTATGTATCATAGTTTAATGTGAAAATATTGTCAAGGTATTCCATGAAATATCTTAATATATAAGCCTTTTAGAATATTTTTTCCAATAAACTATCTGACATTTAAATTCTTTAAGTATTCTTCAATAACTGCTTTTCCCTTTTTGGATTTAAAATTAACTACCACAATCACTATAGCAAGTAAAACAGTTACCACCAGACACAAAATTATGTTATCCGTCTGCTTTTGCATTGCCGAAGCAACAAATCTCGCAACAATAAGAATAGCTGCAAAAAATACCAGTCCATACAAATAAAATCCATAGGTGAATTTTCCTGATATAATGCATTTGTCACTTTTATCCGCCAGTTTTCCTTTAAAGGTCACGGGAATCGCATCTTCCCCATTATTAAACTTTCCCTGCTCTAAGGTGATGCTTATCTTATCATTTTCTAAACCAACTTTAAGATTTTTCTTTTCAGCCTTACTTTTCATCACGTTAATCAGTGATTTTTTGTCTCTGTTATATTCAAATTCCATATTGCTATCCTTTAATTATCTGCTGCATTTAAACAGTAAATCTTCCCATCTTCTGTCAACCTCCTTCTGATACTTTTCTATCAGATGTTCATTTTCAGGTTTAAAAAGATGCTTAAATCTTCCCTGAGTTTTCAAAAACTCTTCAATTGGAAGTCTGTTCTTTGGCTCATAGTTAAGTATCCATTTACCCTCAACTACTTCAAACAAAGGCCAGTAATTAGTTTCAACAGCTTTTTTGCAAATATCCATTATTTCATCTGTCTTGTACTTCCATCCTGTAGGACATGGTGAACATACATTTAAAAATGCAGGGCCTTCAGTATAAATGGCTCTTTCTGCCTTTGTATGTAAATCCTTAAATCCGTTAAAGAATGTGGTCTGTGCCACATATGGAATGTCATGGGCTGCTAAAATTGCTGCCAAATCCTTTCTATACTGCTCTTTTCCGTTGCATTTACTTCCTACAGGAGTTGTAGTTGTATCTGCATACATAGGCGTGGCAGATGAACGCTGGGTTCCTGTATTCATATAAGCACCGTTGTCATAACATACATATGTATAGTTAGTTCCACGTTCCATTGCTCCTGATAATGACTGAATACCTATATCGTATGTTCCACCATCACCGCCAAAGCAGATAAACTTGTAATCTTCCTTGAGTTTTCCTTTTCTTTTTAATGCCTTGTATGCCCCTTCAACACCACTCATGGTAGAGCTTGCATTTTCAAAAGCATTATGTATATAGCTGTCTTCCCATGCCACGTATGGGTACTGGAAAGATGAAACATTTAAGCACCCTGTTGCACATCCTATAACAGCTTTATCTCCTTCGTGAAGTCCACGAAGAACATTTCTTGCACAAATTGTGGCTCCACAACCTGCACACATTCTATGACCGGGAGCAAAACGTTCCGGTTTATTCATTGTTTCCTTAAAATTGTAACCCATTATTTTGCCTCCTTATCACGTAATCCCATATATCTGTATGTAGGACCTGTCTCACCTGTTTTTGCTATATCCTTTAATGTTTCATAAACATTTATCATATCTTCCACTCTTACATCACGCCCACCAATACCATACATAATATCAATGGCAAGAGCATCACATTTTCCCGTGTACATAGCCTGCATTGTTTCAGCACCTAAAGGACCACCGTTTGTAGAAAATGCCTCGCTTCTGTCCATAACAGCTACTGCCTTGCATTTCTTTAATGATGCTGCAATTTCTTCTCCCGGAAACGGTCTGAAAGAACGAACCTTTATAAGTCCTACCTTATCACCATTAGCTCTCATTCTGTCTATTGCATCTTTAGTAGTTCCAGCTGCTGAACCGATGATAACCACTGCATATTCAGCATCTTGCATCTTGTATTCTTCAATCAATCCGTACTTACGTCCTGATATTTTTTCAAATTTTTTTGCAACATCTAAAATAACCTTCTTAGCATTTTCCATTGCGTGAGCCTGTGCTTTTCTTGATTCCATATAGTAATCGGATACAGCATAAGGTCCCACAGCAAAAGTTTCATCCGGATTTAAAAGATAGTCTACCGGCTGTCTTTCTCCCACAAATTCTTTTACCGTAAGGTCATCTAAAAGCTGCATGTTCATAACTGCGTGACTGGTTATAAAACCATCCTGACATATCATAATAGGAAGCATAACATCCGGGTGTTCTGCTATATTATATGCCATAACCATGTTATCATAAGCCTCCTGATTATCCTCGGCATATAACTGTATCCATCCTGAATCTCTTGCACCCATGGTGTCTGAATGGTCACAGTTAATATTAAGAGGTCCTGTAAGAGCTCTTGCCACTGCCGCTAATGCTATAGGCATTCTGCTGGAAGCCGCAACACCTAATACCTCCCACATAAATGCAAGTCCTGCTGAAGATGTAGCAGTAACGGCTCTTGCTCCGGCAGCTGCCGCTCCTAATGCCGCACTCATGGAACTGTGTTCTGATTCTACAGTGATAAATTCCGTATCTACTAATCCGTTAGATACATAATTTGAAAAATACTGTGGTATTTCCGTTGACGGTGTAATAGGAAACATTGGAAATACATCCGGATTAATTTGTCTGAGGGCTGTAGCTACAGCCTCGTTTCCTGACATTAAAACTCTCTTTGGCATCCTATTTCACCTCCATCTTAATTGCATTAAAAGGGCATGCCTTTACACAAATGCCACATCCCTTGCAGTGATCGTAATCTATAGCCTGTCTTTTATAATCTTTTACAGGAATTGCACTGTCAGGGCAAACCGGCACGCATAAAAGACACTGCTTACATTTTTCTTCATCAACTACAGGAGCTACGTTAGTCCAGTCACCTGTTACAAATTCTCTTGTAGTTCCACATCCCACAATTGTATTTCCTCTTGTTACATCCTGCCATGCAACATCCTGAGCTAATTTGGTAATATCTGTCTTAGCCATCTACTTAACCTCCCTTAACGCAATTCTTAATGCTTCCATATTTCCCTTTACCACTTCCGGCTTTTTAGCAAATTTATGCCTAAATGAGCCTTCCATTTCGTTAAGGAATGTTTCGTCATCAATAACACCTGTTACTTTAACTATTGCAGCAAGCATAGGTGTGTTTGGGAAGTTTTTGCCAAGAGTATCCATTGCAATCTGTCTTGCATCAATTGTATATACTTTTCCTTTGTATCCTCTTAAATGTGGGATGATTTCTTCCTTACTCTTTGCCGTATTAATAATAATAGCACCATCTTCTCTAAGTCCGGCTGTTACATCCACTATTTCAATAAGTGTTTCATCAACAACTACTACAAACTGCGGATCATAAATATTAGAATGAACCCTGATAGGTTTATCACTTATTCTGTCATATGCAGTAATAGGTGCTCCCATTCTTTCCGGGCCATACTCAGGAAAACCCTGGGCATTCTTTCCTGTTTTAAAAGCCACTTCTGCCAAAAGAAGCGCTGCTGTTTTAGCACCCTGACCTCCACGTCCGTGCCATCTGATTTCAAGAGTATTCTCCATTTTTTAATTCCTTCTCTTTTTTATAGTTTTCTCAAATACTTATGTAACTTATTTCGTTTAATTCTTTAGTGTGTTAAAGTTACGTTAAATTTTATTATATACAAATGCCTTTAGAATTGCAATAGTGAAGATTTACTGTATTGTGGCTTTTAAATCATCTTTTTCCTTAATTTTTCTTGCTAAATAAACAAATGGAGTATCTGCTAAACTGGTTACAATAAATATAATATAGCTTGATATTACAATGCTCCAAAGGGTCTTTATGCTATAAATTCCCCAAAATGAAGCGAAAGTAAATAATAAATCATTTAAAAACTGGGATACCATGGTGGAACCGTTATTTCTAAGCCATAAAAAATCTCTTTTGCTGTTGGAGCGTTTTTCTGTAAAACTCCATATTTTATGGTATGCCCACACATCAAATTCCTGAACTATTGCATATACTAACATACTGGCAATCATAATTCTTGGAGTATTTGAAAAAATAGTTTTCATTGATCCCATCATTATGTCCGTAGAAGATGGTGTGTATAAAAGCCACCACTGGGAAAAAATAATAAACGTAACAGATGTTGCTATTCCTATATGTACAGCTTTTCTTGACTCTTTTTTACCATATAATTCACTTATGATATCCGTAACAAGAAACGTTGATGCAAACAAAACATTTCCCAAAGTCATTTCCATTCCAAAGGCAACAATAACAATTAAAACTTCTATGTTAGCAGCAATTGTAGCTAACACCGTAAAGCAGTAAAGTCCCTGCTTTCCAAAAAGTTTAAAGAAAGCAATAACACTTCCATAAATAATAAATATTGATAATACTAATAAAACTTCATTTGACATAATACTTATCCTCCTGTTTTTTGTCTTTTACAGCTATTGCATCAATTTCTTTGCATAGCCGGCATATGTCTTTTTATTCTATTTGTTTTCTCCCACACCAAAATCCATATTATTAAGAAGGATATCCACTCTTTCATTGTCTATGTATTTTGGATATACCTCTTTAATAAATTCATTAATTACTTTTTTGTCCGGTTTTATAGGCATGGCATTTTCCACCATAATGTTTACACACACTCTTTTAAAATACTTAAGCCCCATTTCAATGTCCCGTATCATTGAATCTGCATTTTGTCCCTTTATTCCCTGCAAAAGATTTATCTCGTCAAAATATTTAGCAATAACCTCAGGATTCTTTTCTTCAATTCCTTTTACCAGCACTTCCTCACGTAATTTGTAATCAAAGGTTTCTAATCCTAATTTTATAAGTACGGTAATTCCAAGATGTGAAAAATCCTTTTTAAACTTTTCAATGTCATCTTTATGCATATAATGGCATTCAAAATGCACCTCAT
>NZ_CAKVZL010000053.1:0-15010 GCF_934835595.1 Eubacterium sp. AF15-50 | reverse complement strand
GGTTAAATGGGATAGGGATATTATTTATTGTTCACCTTTTGTACATGCAGTTGTATGTAACAGTGGTGTTGCCAATGCCTGTACAGGAGAACAGGGTATGAAGTATTGTGAAGAGATGGCACAGGCTACGGCAGATGCACTTGACATAAAGAAGGATGAGGTTTTAGTGGCATCTACAGGTGTTATTGGAGCCCAGTTGCCAATGGACAAAATTGTCAACGGAATAGGACTTTTAGCTCCAACACTGGATGAAACAGAGGAAGGTGGTCATATGGCTGCCCAGGCAATAATGACTACTGACACAATGCCAAAGGAAATTGCTTTTGAATTTGAAATTGGCGGGAAAAAATGTAAAATAGGTGCAATGTGTAAAGGTTCAGGAATGATTCATCCAAATATGTGTACAATGCTTGGATTTATCACAACGGATGTAAGAATTTCAAAGGATTTACTTTATCATGCATTAAGTGAAGATATAAAAGATACATTTAATATGGTATCTGTTGATGGAGACACATCAACTAACGATACGGTACTGCTTTTGTCAAACGGACTGGCAAACAACAGAACCATTATGGTTATGGATGAGGATTATTACAAATTTGTGGAAGCACTTCATGAGGTAAATGTTTATTTGTCAAAGAAAATTGCAGGGGACGGGGAAGGTGCCACAGCACTTTTTGAAGTTAAAGTTATTAACGGAGAAAGTAAGGAACAGGCAGTTACCCTTGCAAAGTCAATCGTAACTTCAAGTCTTACAAAGGCTGCAATTTATGGTCATGATGCAAACTGGGGAAGAATTTTGTGCGCAATGGGATATTCTAATGCAAAATTTAATCCTGACATTGTAGATATTTATTTTGAAAGCAAAGCAGGAAAAATCAAGATAGTAGAAAATGGTATGGCAACAGATTACAGTGAAGAGGTTGCCACAAAGATTCTTTCAGAAAACGAAGTTACAGCTATTGCAGACGTGAAAATGGGAGAATATGAAGCTACGGCATGGGGATGTGATTTAACCCATGAATATGTAAGCATTAATGCGGATTACAGAAGTTAATATAAAAAAGGAAGAAGAGAGGCAAAAGGTAATGTTAATGAAGGGACAGCAGAATTTACATATGGAAAAATGGATAGAGAAAGGAGATGTTCTTATTGAAGCATTGCCTTATATCCAGAGATTTAACAGAAAGATTATTGTTGTAAAATATGGCGGAAGTGCCATGCTTGACGAGGATTTTATGACAAGTGTTATTCAGGACATAACATTGTTAAAGTTAGTAGGCTTTAAACCTATTATTGTTCACGGCGGCGGAAAGGCAATCAGCCGTCATATTGACAGATTGGGAATGGATACAAAGTTTATTAATGGTTTGCGTGTAACAGATGATGAAACATTAGATGCAGCAGAAATGGTTCTTAACAGTGTAAACAAAAAACTTGTTCAGATAGTGGAACAGTTAGGGGTAAGAGCTATTGGAATAAGTGGTAAAGATGGAAGACTTTTAACAGTTAAAAAGAAATTATCTGAAGGAGAAGATATAGGATATGTAGGAGAAGTTACAAAGGTAAATACAGATATTTTATTAGATTTGTTAGAAAAGGATTTCCTTCCTATCGTATGTCCTATTGGTTTAGATGAAAACTTCCACGGATATAACATTAATGCTGATGATGCTGCCAGTGCCATAGCAGAAGCTGTAAAGGCAGAGAAACTTGCATTTTTAACAGATACGGAAGGGGTTTACATGGACCCTGATAATGCAGCATCTGTTATATCTGAAATGACTGTTTCAGAGGCACAAAAGCTTATTGATGATGGAATAATTGCAGGTGGAATGCTTCCAAAAATTAAAAACTGTATGGGAGCCATTAAAAACGGAGTATCAAGAGTACATATTTTAGATGGAAGAATACCTCACAGTATTTTGCTTGAAATCTTTACCAACAAAGGTATTGGAACAGCAATTTTAGATGATGAACAGGAAAAGTTTTATACAGATACTGAATTAGGAAAGTAGGAGAAGAAAATGACAACACAGGAATATATGGAGCTTGGAGACAAATATTTTGTACACACATATAACAGATATAAAATCGTAATGGATAAGGCAAAGGGTGTGTATATTTATGATGCAGATGGAAAAAAATATCTGGATTTTGCATCGGGAATAGGTGTTGCCAGCTTAGGCTATGGAAATAAAAAATATACAGATGCAATTAAATCACAGATTGATAAAATAATGCATACATCTAATTTGTTTTACAATGAGCCGGCAGTTTTAGCAGCTGAAAAATTAGTTAAGGCTTCAGGGCTTGAAAAGGCATTCTTCACAAACAGTGGTGCAGAAGCCATAGAGGGTGCATTAAAAATGGCAAAACGTTATGCTTATGACCGTGATGGAAAGTCAGATCATGAAATAATTGCCATGGGACATTCATTCCACGGAAGAACCATGGGAGCTTTGGCACTTACGGGAAATGAGCATTATCAGAAGCCTTTTGGCCCTATGATTTCAGGTATAAAGTTTGCTGAATATAATGATTTAGACAGTGTAAAGGCATTAGTAAATGATAAAACATGTGCCATTATTTTAGAACCTGTTCAGGGTGAAGGCGGTATTTATCCTGCTGATAAGGAATTTATTGAAGGAATCAGAAAAATATGTGATGAAAAGGATATTTTAATGATTTGCGATGAGGTTCAGTGTGGAATGGGTCGTACAGGAGAAATGTTTGCATTTCAGAATTATAATGTAAAGCCTGACATAATCGCATCTGCTAAGGCATTGGGATGCGGGGTGCCTGTTGGAGCCTTTGTGGCAGGAAAGAAATGCTGCAACTCTTTAGTGCCTGGAGACCATGGAACAACCTACGGGGGAAATCCTCTTGTTACATCAGCAGTTAATGCAGTTTTTGACATATATGAGGAAGAAAATATCCTTGAAAATGCAAAAAATGTAGGCGCTTATCTGGAGGAAAAACTGGATGAGTTGGTTAATGAAAATAAAAATATTGTTTTAAGACGTGGAAAAGGTTTAATGCAGGGACTGGTTCTAAAAACACCTGTGGGAGATACAATTAACAAGGCAATAGAAAAAGGACTGCTGGTTATTTCAGCAGCGGGAAATGTACTTAGATTATTGCCACCACTTATTATAACAAAAGAAAATGTTGATGAAATGATTAATATTCTAAAAGAATGTATATAATAGTAATTAAGAAAGTGTGTCAGGGTTTAAATACTTTGACACTCTTTTTTTCTGGTTTTTATGTAAAATTTATGTTAAAATTTTACATAGACTTTACATAGGAATGTTAAGGTACTATTCTGTATAGGAATGTAATTAAAATAATTTAGAAATTAACATTGCATAGGAGATAAAACATTATGGATTACACAATGATGAATTTAGTAATGGATTTACTAAGTGGTCTGGCGCTGTTTCTTTTTGGTATGAAATACATGAGTGACAGTTTACAGCAGGCAGCAGGACAGAAGCTACGTGGCATACTTAACAGATGTACCACAAACAAATATAAGGCAGTTGTATTTGGAGCTTTATTTACTGCATTTATACAGTCATCAGGAGCTACAACAGTTATGGAAGTTGGCTTTGTAAACGCAGGAATTATGACATTAGGGCAGTCTGTTGGCATAACTTTCGGTGCTAATATAGGAACAACAATAACATCCCAGTTAGTATCATTAAAGCTTACTGCAGTGGCACCTTTTATTATCTTTATTGGAGCAGTTATTCTTTCTTTTTTCAAGAAACCGTTATTAGATAAAATTGCCGCAGTAATATTCGGATTTGGTTCATTGTTTTTAGGAATTAATTTTATGACAGATGCATTACAGCATGTACCTGAATTTCATCAGTTTGATGTGTTGTTTGAAGCACTTAACAATCCGGTTATAGCTGTTATTACAGCATTAATTGTTACAACAATATTACAAAGTTCATCAGTTACGGTAAGCGTTCTGGTTCTTTTAGCAGGAGCCGGACTTGTGGAACCATTGCCATGTCTTTTCTTTATTTTAGGAGCAAATATCGGTTCATGTACTCCGGCTGTTATGGCGGCAATGTCAGCCAGCAGAAATGCCAAGAGAGCGGCATTTATACATTTAATGTTTAATGTGGTAGGACTTGTTGTATTTTCAATTATTCTTATTTTTGCAGGGGAACATGTTATAAATGGAGTGTTTGCCATAAGCGGAGCAGGAAATTTCAAGAGATTTGTTGCTAACGCAGATACCATATTTAAAACAGCTCAGTGTGTAATTCTTCTTCCATGCTCAAATCTTCTGATTAAGTTATCAAGAAAGGTTATTCACGCAAAACCGGGTGAAGAGCATGACGAGGATGAAATGATTCTTAAGTTTATTGGAACATCAGGTGCAAGAACTCCGGCTACTGTATTGGTTGAAGTGGTTCAGGAAATTGAGAGAATGTCAGAAATGGTTGAAACTAACTTAAAGCTGGCATCGGAAGCACTTATTGATAAAAAATACGAAACAGCAGAAGAAGTATATAAAAGAGAGAAATATATAGATTATTTAAGTCATGGAATAACCGAATATATGGTTAGTGCTAACAGATATGATCTCCCTTTAAAAGACAGGGAACGTTTAGGCGGACTGTTCCATGTTATTATTGACGTAGAAAGAATTGGTGACCATGCTGTCAACATAATGGATGATGCCTTAAAGGAGAAAAAACAGAAGATAGAGTTTTCTCCGGATGGAATTAATGAACTGAAAGTTATGTATGACAAGGTTATTGAAATTTTTGAAAAAGCCAGAGAAATTTTCGTTAAAGAGGATGATTCTACTTTTGAGGAAATTAATAAATTAGAAGATACTATTGATCAGATGAAGATAGATTGGCAGGAAGATCATGTGGAAAGAATGGCAGCAGGCAAATGCTCCATTGAATCAGGTCTTATATTTACGGATTTGATTATAGGATATGAGAGAATTGCGGACCACGCCATAAATATCGCATACTCAATACTTCCTGAAAAAAAATAAAACACTGTTTATAATTTCGCCGGGAGAACAGGATGCAAAAAATATATATAGTAGAAGATGATAAGAATATTGCAGAAATCGAGCAATTCGCACTGAAAAATGCAGGATATAGTGTGGAGATTTTTAAAAATGCAAAGGATTTTGAAGAAAAAATAAAGGCTGAATATCCTGATTTGGTTATTCTTGATGTTATGCTTCCGGACAGAGACGGTTTAAGCATACTCAGGGATTTGAGAACAGGTGCAGGCACTGCAAAGATTCCGATAATAATGGTTACTGCAAAGACTACTGAAATGGATAAGGTTAAGGGATTAGATCAGGGGGCAGATGATTATATTACCAAGCCTTTTGGAATAATGGAACTTATATCAAGGGTTAAGGCAGTGTTAAGGCGGGCAGGTTTAGATGATGCTGCCATGAATCTGGAGTTTGAGGGGATTGTTCTTGATGATGCAAAACATCAGGTTATCATTGATGGAAATCCATGTGAACTTACTTTTAAGGAATATGAATTATTAAAAATGCTTATGCAAAATTCAGGAATTGTCCTTCAGCGTGGACAGATATTAGACCGTGTGTGGGGAATTGATTATGAAGGGGAATCAAGAACTCTGGATATGCATATAAAGACATTGAGAAAAAAAATGGGTGACAAGGGAGCATTAGTACAGACTGTAAGAAATGTGGGATATACATTGAATTACAGAAAGGACAGATAGAGTGAAAAAGAAATTATATTCAAGAATGACAAGTATTTCTGTTGCCATGATGTTGCTTACAATGTGTATTACAGTTGTGGTTTTTCACGGATTGTTTAGCGAACAGGTAATGGAGGACTTGAAAACCCACGTTCATATTTTAAAATCAACGGAAGCTGTTTTGGAATATGTGGAAAAGGATTTTGATCCTCAAATTGACAATTTGAGAATTACCGTTATTGATAGTGACGGAAAGGTAATATATGACAGCAATGCTGATATTGGAACCATGGAAAATCATGGAAATCGTCCTGAAGTTCATGAGGCTTTAGAAAAGGGAAGTGGAGAGGCAAAAAGAAAATCCAGTACCCTTGATAAAACCACGTATTATTATGCGGAAAAAATGAGTGACGGAAGAGTTATCAGAGTTGCAAAGGAAGTTTTAAGTATCTGGCAGTTCTGCTTTAACATTTTGCCAATACTTATGGCAGAAATGTTACTTACGGTAGTTATCTGTCTTGTGGCATCAAAGCTTTTGGCAAAGAGATTGGTGGAACCTATTGAGCAAATGGCTCAACATTTAGACGATGATCAGGTATTAGAAAGTTATGAGGAAATCCAGCCGTTTCTTGACAAAATTCACAGCCAGCATAAGGCGTTGAAGAAAAGTGCCAATATGCGACAGGATTTTACGGCAAATGTGTCCCATGAACTAAAGACACCGTTAGCAGCTATTTCCGGATATGCTGAACTTATTGAAACAGGAATAGCAAAGGAAAAAGATATTAAACATTTTGCCAGTGAAATACATAAAAGTGCTAACAGACTTTTATCATTAATTAATGACATCATTGAATTGTCTCAGTTAGATGTTATGGATGGAAATATGGAAAAGGCTCCGGTGGATTTAAGTGATGAAGCACAAAATTGTGTGGAAATGTTACAAATGCATGCTGAAAAGCATAAAATAACCCTTCTTGCTAAGGATATAGAAAAGAATTGTATTATTTATGGAAATCAGAATATGATTCAGGAGATTTTATATAATCTTTGTGACAATGCCATCAGATATAATAAGCCAAAGGGCCATGTGTGGGTTTCAGTGTTTGAAAAGGATAGTAAGATTATTTTAAGGGTAAAGGATGATGGAATAGGAATTGCCCCAAAGGAGCAGGAGCGTATTTTTGAAAGATTTTACAGAGTTGACAAGGCACGTTCAAAGAAAACAGGAGGAACGGGACTTGGTCTTGCAATAGTTAAGCATATAGCAGAACAGCATAATGCTGAAATTGTGATTAAAAGTGAAATAGGTCAGGGGACTGTTATTTCCATTGAATTTACAAAAAATGAAAAAGATGCATAATGTAGAAAAATCCGGTAATCATATAACTATTAAGTTTTAAGGAGAGTAGTTATGTGGGGATTTTTTACGGCATTGATCTCGGGAGCACTTATGAGTATTCAGGGTGTTTTTAATACAGAAGTTACAAAAAGCAGTAGTGTATGGGCCGCCAATTCGTGGGTACAGCTGACTGCTTTTTTTGTTTGCGTAATAGCATGGTTTATAACCGGAAAACAAAATGTTGCGGGAATGTTTCAAATGGAAAACAAGTATATGCTGTTAGGAGGCGTTATAGGAGCATTTATTACTTTAACGGTAATTAAAAGCATGGATAGCTTAGGGCCGGCTCAGGCGGTAATGATAATAGTAATTTCACAGATAGTAGTGGCATATCTTATTGAGGTTTTTGGATTGTTTGGAGTTGAAAAAACAGGTTTTGAATGGAGCAAATTAGTAGGTGCTTTAGTGGCAATTGTAGGAATTTACATTTTTCACCGATAAAAAATATTAAAATTGTTCAATTTGAATGTTGCTAACTTTTTTATATTTTGTATAATTATATTATATGCGTTCATGGGGAAACTCCAATAGGAGGATGAATGTTTAATAAATTAAATAAAAAATATACAGCATTAGTTGTAATTGGCATTTTAACGTTATTTTTTTTAGTGGTTTTTTCCGGATGTGAAAATAACAAAAACAGTGTTTCATTAGAAAGTGAAAATGAAACAAAAACCAGGCAGGAGATTGCGACAGAGGCTAAAGATTTGTATGTGTATGTTACGGGAGCAGTGAAAAAGCCGGGGGTTTATGCAGTAAAACAAGGCAGTAGGGTATTTGAAGTGATAGAAAAAGCCGGAGGAATGACTAAAGCAGCAAAGAAGGACTATATTAATCAGGCAGAAACAGTGGCAGATAGCCAGAATATAAATATAATCACTAAGAAACAATACAAAAAGTTAATATCTAATGAAAAAAATCAAAATAATGATAACAAAACCGGTTCAGGAAAGATTAATATTAACAGTGCAGACGTAGCAGAACTTACCGGACTTAGCGGCATAGGTGAAGCTAAGGCAAAGGCGATTATACAGTACCGTAATGAAAATGGTAATTTTACCAATATTGAGGACATAAAGAAGGTTTCGGGAATTGGGGATGCGCTGTTTAAAAAAATAAGTAATGAAATTACGGCTAATTAAGAAAGGATAATAAATGAAGGCTTTAGTGGTTGATGACGAAAAGTTAATTGTAAAAGGGCTGAAATTCAGTTTAGAGCAGGAAGGATACGAAGTGGACTGTGCATATGACGGACAGGAAGCGGTAGATAAGTGTAAGGAGAAGGAGTATGACATTGTACTTCTTGACTTAATGCTTCCAATATTATCAGGATATGAGGTTTGCCAGCAGGTAAGGGAGTTTTCTGATATGCCAATTATAATGCTTACGGCTAAAGGGGATGACATGGACAAGATTTTAGGTCTTGAATATGGTGCTGATGATTATATTACAAAGCCTTTTAATATATTAGAGGTTAAAGCGAGAATTAAGGCTATTATAAGAAGAAACAAAAAGAGAAGCGTCAGTGTACCACAGGAGCCGAAGGTTATTATTTCAGGTAAGATGAAGTTAGATATTGAAGCAAAGCGCTTGTACATAGAAGACATTGAAATAAAACTTACTGTTAAGGAATTTGATATATTAAAGCTTTTGGCTGAAAATCCGGGAAAAATATACTCAAGAGAGCAGTTACTTACTATTATCTGGGGGTCAAAGTATCCCGGTGATGCAAGAACTGTTGATGTAAATGTAAGAAGGTTAAGAGAAAAGATTGAGGAAAATCCGGCAAAACCAGAGTATGTTCATACTAAATGGGGCATGGGATATTATTTTCAGGGTTAGTTAAATGAAGAAAAAGTCAGTTAGCAGGTTTGTAAGAAGTATTCAAAGTTTAAAATTCAGAGTGTTTATGATTGTAGCTGTATCCGTAATGATTCCGGCAATACTGCTTAGTGTGTTCATTGCGGTTATGGCTATTAACGGATATACCGACAAGCAGATAGACAGATTTAAGTCTAATAATACAATGCTTAAAAACAGCATTATAAGTGAAGGGTATATTGAAAATTTAAAGTCTGAAATTGTAGATACCCAGATTGAACAATTGTCTAAAGAGTATAATTGCAGAATTGAGATTATTAACAGACAATATACCATTTTAAAGGATACAGACAGTAGCGAAATCGGAAAAACAAGTATTTCGGACAGTGTTTTGAAGTGTATAGATGGCGAGAATATATATGTTAAGAATCTAAAAGAGCAATATGTGGAGTTTGCCATACCTCTTGTTAGTACCGCACCGGATTCAGGGGGCAAAACCAAATCAAAGATAATTGGGGCGTTGTATATTAATTATTCAATTGCAGATGTGGATACATATGGTGACAAAATAAAAAGATACACTGTTATGGTAGATTGCATTTTGACAGTTTTAGCCCTTGTATTGGCATGGATGTGCTCAGGATTATTTAGCAGACCGTTAAAGAGGGTTCAGGATAATATTGAAAATATTTCTAAGGGAAAGGAAATTAATAAGCGTAAGAGAGATTATTCTGAAGTGGTTGAGGTTACTGAGAGATTCCAAAAGACTGTAGACAGAATGAATACCCAAAACAAAACAAGACAGGAATTTGTATCTAATGTATCCCACGAATTAAAGACTCCAATTACTTCCATGAAGGTTTTAGCTGAATCTCTCATAGGTCAGCAGGGAATGCCGGAAGAATTATATCAGGAATTTCTCCAGGATATATGTAAGGAAATTGACAGGGAAAATGACATTATTACAGACTTGCTGGAATTGGTAAAATTAGAAAAGCAGGATATTGAAATTAATATTTCATCAGTAAATATAAATGAAATATTAGAGGCTGTGTTAAAGAGATTAAAGCCTATTGCAGAGGCAAAAAACATTGAACTTGTGTTTGAAAGTTTCAGACCGGTTATTGCTGATGTAGATCAGATAAAATTTGCCAGTGTGGCAACAAACCTTGTGGAGAATGCAATTAAGTACAATAATACTGACGGAACTGTGACGGCATCCCTTAACTCGGATCATCAGTATTTTTATTTAAAGGTTACAGATACCGGAATTGGTATATCAGAGGAAGACCAAAAGAGGGTATTTGACAGATTTTATAGAGTGGATAAGGCAAGGTCGAGAGAAACCGGAGGAACAGGACTGGGACTTGCAATTACAAAGGATATAGTGCTTAAGCACCATGGCTCCATAAAGATTCACAGCAAAGAAGGGGAAGGTACTACCTTTACTGTTAGAATTCCTCTTAAGTATATTCCATAAATGGCAGGTAAATATATGAAAAATCATAAGTTAAATAAAAAAGCAATAATGATGTTATTAGTAGTATGCATTGCTGCCGTTGCGGTTTTGGCAGGTTGTGGAGAAAGCAGAAAAAGTGCAACTACAGGTACAAGAATTTATTATGTTGATTTGGATAAAAAGAAACTTGTTAATGAAAGGGTTACATTAACTCAAAAGGATACTGCTAAGCTGACGGAGGAATGTCTTGAAAAATTAACCCAAAATGGTAAGCAGGATGGGGAAGCTGCGGCAGTACCTGAAAAGGTTAAAATTAACGGATACGATATTACTGACAGAATTGCCACAATTAATTTTTCAGAAGAATATTCCATGTTGGCTGCTGACAGGGAGGTATTGTGCCGCTCAGCAATGGTACTTACATTAACACAGATAAAAGGTATAGATTATGTGGCATTTACCGTAAATGATGCACCTTTAAGACAAAAGGACGGAAGTCTTGTGGGCACAATGAAGGCATCAGATTTCGTGGCAGATTTAGGGGGTGGAACCAATACTCATGCCACAGCGGATTTTGTTTTATATTTTGCTAATAAAAAGGGTAATATGCTTAAGGAATACAAGCTTATGAATGCTAAGTATGGGGAAAAGTCAAAGGAACAGTTTATTGTGGAACAGTTAATCAGAGGACCAAAGAAGAAAGGGTATGTAGCTACACTTTCTAATAAGATAAAGACGGTTAATGTTATGACTGCAAACAATATCTGTTATGTAGATTTTGACGAAAGCTTTTTAAACGAGCAAAGCACAGTGTCAGATACATTAGTTATATATTCTATAGTAAATTCTTTATCTGGACTAAATGAAATTCACAAAGTCCAGATAAGTATCAACGGTGATGCAATGTTAGAATATCACAATAATATATCTCTATCAGAGCCTTTTATCAGGAACCTTGATTTAATTGAAAGCGAGGAAGATACTACTAAATTAAAGTTAGATAATTAATAGGAGACAGTTATGAAAAGACCGATTTTTGTGTTGTTATTGGTCTTTGTACTTGGAGAGGTAATAGCTGTTTTAAAATTAAACATAGCCGTTTTTATACCGGTTATTTTAATAATGGTTATTATAAAAATCATTACAAAAAAGCATGTAGGTGTTTTTGTGGTGATTTTTTTGTTTATTTCTTTAGGTTTTTTAAATACAAACAATAAAATGTTACAGCGGGATGTGGCATGGAAGTTAGGCAATATAGAGGGGGAAGGTCAGGGAAGTGTTGATAAAATATTAAAAACACAGTACGGCTATAATGTATATTTGAAAAATGCCTTAATTAATAATAGGGAGTGTGGAAATATTATTGCTTATTTTCAATCAGAACCTGATTTAAAAATAGGAAATAAGATATATTTAAAGGGGAAAATTCAGCAGTTTGAAGTTGCCCGTAACAAAGGAAATTTTGACAGCAAAAAGTATTATTTATCCATTGGAATTACAACCAAAATAGCAGTAAAAGAGTATTATGTGTCAGATGATAATTACGATTTCTTAAGAGATAAGCTTTGTACGTTAAGGGAATATGTTGTAGGGATGTTTTCAAAATTATGTGATACTAATGGGAAAGATAAGTGGTTGTATGGTAATAAGGCAGGAATTTTTTCTGCAATTCTTATGGGAGATAAGACAGAACTGGATCAGGAAATAAAGGATTTGTATTCTTTATCGGGAATAGCCCATATTTTGGCAATTAGTGGTTTGCACATAAGCTTAATTGGTATGTTTTTATATAGCCTGCTTCGAAAAAGATTTTCCTTTGCAACGTCTTCTGCCCTGACCATAGCAGTTGTTACATTATTTGCCATAACATCAGGCATGGGAATTGCCACCATAAGAGCATTCGTGATGTTTATTTTAAAACTAATAGGAGAAATTTTAGGAAGAAAGTATGATTACATTACAGCCATATCCTTATCGGCACTTATTCTGTTAGCAGATAATCCCTTTATAATTATTAATTCAGGCTTTCAAATGTCTTTTTGTGCCATGATTACCATAACCATAATCTGGCCTAAAGTGGTTTATTTAATAAACATCAAATCCAAAATAGCCAACAGTATTGTTTTTAGTTTGTGCATAGGAATATTTATGAATCCTGTAATTGCATATAATTATTTCCAGTTGCCGACATATTCGTTTATGTTAAACATTATCGTGGTTCCACTGTTGGGAATAGTGGTAATATCGGCGATAGCAGGAAGCGGTATGGGATTTCTTAGTATTTTAATGGGAAAAACTGCCTTGACACCGGGGTGTCTTATATTAGAAGTTTATACTTTTCTATGTGAAAATGTTCTTAAAATACCGGGAGCGGTGATTGTGGTGGGAAAACCGACAATAAAGATCATAGTGTTATATTACATGGTGATTGTATTTTTCCTGTTTTGTTTTACACTGGTAAGAAAGAATTACGAAAAAGACTGCAATATAAAAGAGATGATTGATGAAAATGGTAAGAAAGTCATAAGCAGTCAGATAATTTTGAAAAAGCAGAGAAAATTCGATTTTAAAATACGTCTGGCTGTTATTGGAATAAGTATTTTATCAGGATTTTTTATTTATTATACACCATCAAAAGGACTTGATATTCAGTTTATGGATGTGGGACAGGGAGACGGAATTTTTATAAAGGCAGATGATGGTACCACCATAACAATAGATGGAGGAAGCAGTGATGTAAAAAATGTGGCTAAATACAGAATGATTCCCTGCATAAAGGCATCAGGTACAGGGGTTATTGATTATGCCGTTATAACTCATGCCGATAAGGATCATATAAGTGGAATAGAAGAAATTCTAAATATGAATACTGAAAACGGTCTGACAATCAGAAATCTGGTAATGCCCCATGTTTCCTATGAGGATGAAGCATATGATGAATTACTTACAGCAGCAAAAACAAAAGGAATACAGGTGTTATACATAAAAGAGGGAGACACTATGAAATTGGGCAAAGTGGAAATTAAATGTATTCATCCTGATGGGAAATATATATCTGATAACAGAAATGATTATTCAACAGTTTTAAGCTTGAAATATGAAAACTTTTCGGCGTTGTTTACCGGGGATATCCCGGCAGAAATAGAAAAAAGCATTATAAATAAAATAGATAATAACTATACAATTCTTAAGGTGGCACATCACGGCTCAAAATATTCTTCGGATATGGAATTTTTAAAAAAAGTGATGCCGGCGTATTCTGTTATATCTGTAGGGGAAGATAACAGTTACGGACATCCGGGGACTGAAACCATAAATAAGCTTAAAAGTTTAAATTCAAAGATTTTACGGACGGATTTATCCGGTGAGATAGAGATTTTTTCTAAGGAAAATAATATGGAAATTGACGTTATGAAGAATTAAAGGTAAGATATTACATAGTTTAATAAAAAATGGCAGAGGTAAGAAGTGAAAACATTAGCACAGGATATTAAAAGTGGAAATTTCAAAAATGCATATTTAATTTGCGGAGAAGAGGAATACCTTAAGCTTAACTACAAAAATCAGCTTATTAAGGCAATAGCAGGGGAAGATACAATGAATTTAGCCCTGTATGAGGGAAAAAACATTGACATAAATGAAGTTATTGATAATGCTGAAACATTTCCTTTTTTTGCAAAGTACAGACTTATTGTATTAGAGCAGTCAGGTTTGTTTAAAACCGGTGGAGAACAGTTGGCTGAGTATATGGATAAAATTCCTGAAACTACCATTTTTCTCTTTGTGGAGCAGGACGTGGACAAGCGCAGCAAAATGTATAAGGCAGTAAAGAAAAACGGATATATATGCGAAATAAACCGCCAGAGCGAAAAGGATATTGAAGTGTGGGCTGCCAAAATTTTTGACTACAATGGAAAGAAGATAACAAAGGCTGACATGGCGTATTTTATTGCTAATGTGGGAACAGATATGGAAATTTTGTCACAGGAAATTGAAAAACTTATAAGTTATGCCTATGACAAAAATGTTATTAATAAAAATGATATTGATGCAGTGTGCATTAAGCAGTTAAATGTGAGAATTTTTGATATGATAGATGCCATATCCGTAAAAAATCAGCAAAAAACATTAGACTGCTATTATGAACTTATAGCAGAAAAAGAGCCACCTATGAGAATACTGTTTATGATAAGCAGACAGTTTAATCTTATTCTTCAGGCAAAGGATTTATCTGCCAGAGGTATGAGTAAAGAGCAAATAGCAGGAGCTATGGGTGTTCAGGGATTTATAGCATCTAAGAGCATTTCCCAAAGCAGAAACTTTACGGTTTCGGAGCTTAAGGCAGGGCTGGCAGAAAGTATAAGTACGGAAGAATTAATAAAATCAGGACGCATGGATGAAAATATAGGGGTGGAAATGCTTTTAGTTAAGTACAGCAGAAAAAGCAGATAGTAAATAAAACAAAAAAATAAGAGACCGTTGTTTCAACACAAGTGAAAAAACGAGAGTGTGAAAGTTTTTCTGTAAATTAAATATTTAAATATAATTAATAGGCCTTCTATGATAAAATTTATTATTATAGGAGGCCTTAATTA
>NZ_CAKVZL010000052.1:0-15087 GCF_934835595.1 Eubacterium sp. AF15-50 | reverse complement strand
TGTTTAAGGACATTAAGGCTAATGTATCAGACATGAAGGATGAAAAAGAGGTTAAGGAGTATCTTAGAAAGATACTTAACAGGGAAGCCTTTGATAAAAAAGGGCTTATATATGGAATGGGTCATGCGGTATATTCCATTTCTGATCCAAGGGCAGAAATTTTTAAGAGTTTTGTAGAAAAGCTTGCCCATGAAAAGGGAAGAGATGATGATTTTGCCCTGTATAGCATGATTGAGACTTTAGCACCACAGGTTATTGGTGAGGAAAGACAGATTTACAAAGGCGTTAGTGCCAATGTGGATTTCTATAGCGGACTGGTTTACAGTATGTTAGATATTCCGGAGGAATTATTCACGCCGATGTTTGCCATTGCAAGAATTGTGGGATGGAGTGCTCATAGAATAGAAGAGTTGGTAAATGCGGATAAAATCATGAGACCTGCATATGTTAGCATATGTGATTATAATGATTATAAGAGCATTGATGAAAGGTAATTATGAAATTAACAAATAGTGATATTGAAAAAATAAAAGAAGAAATTGAACATAGAAAGTTAGTTGTAAGACCTAAGGCAATTGAAGCCGTTAAGGAGGCAAGAGCTCAGGGAGATTTAAGTGAAAACTTTGAATACCACGCAGCTAAAAAGGATAAAAATAAAAATGAAAGCAGAATCAGGTATTTAGAGAAAATTTTAAAAACAGCAACTGTTATTTCTGATGAATCAAAGGATGATGAAATAGGATTAAACAAAACTGTGGAGATTTACTTTGAGGAAGACGATGAAACGGAGAAGTTTAAAATTGTAAGTACCATGCGGGGTGATTCCGTTAAAGGAAGAATCAGCAATGAATCTCCTATAGGAAAGGCACTTATGAAACATAAAGTTGGAGACCGGGTGGAAATAAAGGTAAACGATAATTACAGTTATTATGTAGTGGTAAAATCCATAGAAAACACCGGTGAGGAAGACACAGACACAATAAGGAGCTATTAATAGTTATGTTAAAAATATTTACCAGTTATACTCCCGGGGCAGGGAAAAGCTATGCAATGATGGAGGAAGCAATGAATGAAAGCCGAAATGGGAAAAAGGTCGTTATTGCTTTTATTAACAAACAGCATAGGGATTCCTCTAAAATGCCTTTTGAATGCAATGAAAATGTTACTATTCATCCTCTTAAAGGAAGAGAGAGCATAGAAGAAATAATAGAAATGAAACCGGATATTGTGGTTTTAGATGAGCTGGGAATGCGAATTGGAAAGCATACATTTTTGTATAATGTGGCAGAGTCATTTATAAAAAACAATATCAGTGTTTTAACTTCTGCTAATTTAAAAAGATTTGAGGAAGTGAATCCTATATTTAGAAGTGCAACAGGGGTAGGAATAAAAACAACCATTCCAAACCGCTTTATAAAAGGGGCAGATGAGATAGTCTTTATTGACAGAGAACCAGAATTAATGATAAAGGATTTTAAGGAGGGAAAGCTTTTTGGAGAGCGGTATATGAATTCCCGAATTATGAATAAAAACTTTGAAGAAAATACCCTTAAGACATATAGGGAGATAAGCCTTGATTATTTAGAGAAATATAATAACGTAAGAATTATACAAAGAGATTGATTATGAAAGAAAAAATGACAAAAACCCCTGTGGTAGTTTTTTTGGCAATGATATGCTGTCTGCTATGGGGGTCGGCTTTTGCCTGTATAAAAATCGGATATAAATTATTTAATATTGAAAGCAAAGATACAATGTCTCAGATATTATTTGCGGGAAACCGTTTCATTCTTGCAGGCATCATGGTTATAGTTACTTTTAGTATTATGAACAAAAAAATCATAAAACCGGCACAGCCTGAAAGAATTGCTACCTTAAGTCTTTTCCAGACAGTTTTACAGTATGTTCCTTTTTATGTTGGATTAGCCCACACAACAGGAGTAAAATCCTCTATTATTAACGGTTTAGGAGTTTTCTTTACAGTGTTAGTATCCTGCCTTTTGTTTAGACAGGAGAAACTAACAGGTAAAAAGATGATAGGAACCATATTGGGATTTTTAGGAGTTGTAATAGTAAATGTTGCCGGAACATCCGTTGATTTGGGAGTAAGCTTCTTAGGAGAAGGTCTTATTGTACTATCAGCTTTATCATCGGCGTTTTCCTCTGCATTTATTAAAAAATTCTCCAAAAACAGTGATGTGGTAATGCTTAGCGGATATCAGTTCTTTTTCGGTGGAGTGGTAATGACGGTTATAGGTCTTCTTTTGGGAGGAAAATTAAGACCTGAGGGATTTGCAGGTATTTTACTATTGATTTATATGGGATTTATTTCAGCAGCAGCTTATACATTGTGGAGCATTTTACTTAAATACAACAATGTATCAAGGATTTCGGCATATAAATTTATGAATCCTGTATTCGGGGTACTGTTGTCATTTCTGTTTTTGCATGAAAACAGTCATATGGAGGTGCAGATTATAATTGCATTAGCTTTAGTATGTGCAGGAATATATATTGTAAATACCGGTGATTTGAAATATAATAAGTCTATTAAGTAGTATGAGAATCAAAAATGATTCTAACGTAAAAATTAATCAGGAGGGTTTTATGAATATTATGCATGACATTAATCCGGAGAGAATTACACCTTCGGATTTTATCGCAACTATTGAAATTAGTAAGGGAAGCAAGAAAAAATATGAATTAGATAAGGAAACAGGACTTATTATATTAGACAGAATATTGTACTCATCAGTACATTATCCGGCTAATTATGGTTTTATCCCAAGAACAATTGATGAGGATGGTGACCCGTTAGACGTACTGGTATTATGTTCTGAGCCTATAGAGTCCATGTCTTTGGTAAGATGTTATCCTATAGGTGTTATGTACATGGTGGATAGTGGTGATATGGATGATAAAATAATTGCCATTCCTTATGGTGATCCTACATACAACTGTTATACAGACATTAATCAGTTACCGGCTCATATTTTTGAGGAAATCAGGAATTTCTTTAATATATATAAGACATTAGAGGGAAAAGAAACAAAGGTAGATGAATTTGGTGGGCCTCTTGATGCTGCAAAAATCATTTACAAATGTATTGATATATACAATAAAACATACGGTATAGAGGACAATTGCATCAAATAGTATTATAATATTTAAGATAAAGTGTATTTGCATTAAGAAACTGTTAGGTTTTTATGTGCGACTACACTTTTCTTGTTTGTTATAAGGGAAGGTTTTAATATGACAGTAAATAACAGAATAAAAAGATTAAGGGAAATAATGAAGGAAACAGCAGTGGATGTATATGTAGCACCTACCTGTGATTTTCATGGCTCCGAGTATATAGGGGATTATTTTAAAACAAGAGAGTTTATAACAGGTTTTACAGGCTCTGCAGGAACAGCGGTAATCACCATGGAAGAGGCGTGTCTGTGGACTGATGGAAGGTACTTTCTTCAGGCAGAAAATCAATTGAAAAATACTGAAGTTAAATTAATGAAATCCGGAGAAGCAGGAGTTTATACAGTATATGAATATATTAAAAATATTGCAAAAACAAATATCACTGTAGCCTTTGACGGAAAAATGATGTCTGCTGATATGGCAGAAAATATAAGAAATATTGAAAATGTAACAGTGGATGGTCATTTGGCTTTAATAGATAAAATATGGGAGGACCGTCCGGAAATCAGCCATAAGCCAATATGGAAGCTGGATGATAAGTATACGGGAAAAAATACAGCTGCTAAAATAAATGAAATAAGAAACATGATGGAGGAGAGAAGGGCAGATGTTTTACTTCTTTCAGCCTTAGATGAAGTGGCATGGACTCTTAATTTAAGAGGCAATGATATAATGTATACACCTGTATTTATGGGATTTTTGATTATAACTAAAGATGAGATTAATTTTTACGTTAATAAAATTCAGTTACAGGACAACATAGAAGAATACTTAAAAGAATGTGATATCAAAATACGGGATTATGGCATCGTGTATACAGATTTAGAAAAAATAAGAAAGAAAAGAATCTGGCTTGATAAATCCAGCGCCAATTATGCTGTCATAGAATCGATTAATAATGATAATAAAATAATAAATAAGCTGACTCCTGCCTTGCAACTTAAAGCAGTTAAAAATGAAGCGGAAATAGAAAATGAGAAAAAAGCTCATATTTTAGACGGTGTGGCAATGACAAATTTTCTGTACTGGCTTAAAACCAATGTGGGAAAGGAATATATGGATGAACTGAAGTTAGGAGACAGGCTTGAGGATTTTAGAAAACGGGCAGAAAGCTATATTGAGCCAAGCTTTGCACCTATTGTGGGATATAACGAACATGGTGCAATAGTACATTACAGTGCCACAAAGGGGTCTAATGTAGTTATAAAAAACGAAGGTATTGTACTTATAGACAGTGGTGGACATTATTTGGAGGGAACCACAGACATTACAAGAACCATAAGTTTAGGAAATGTTACGGAAAAAATGAAAAAAATGTATACGGCAGTGCTTAAGGGACACTTAAAGCTGTCAGGGGCAATATTTAAAAAAGGCTGTAGCGGAACGACTCTTGATTATATTGCAAGAAAGCCTCTATGGGATATGGGACTTGATTATAATCATGGAACAGGACATGGAGTTGGTTATCTTTTAAGTGTTCATGAGGCACCTAATGCCATTAGATACAGAATAATGAAAAATCCGGAATTAAATCCTGTATTTGAGCCGGGAATGATAACGTCAAATGAACCGGGAGTTTATTTAGACAATGAATTTGGAATACGAATTGAAAATCTTATTTTGTGTAAAGAGAAGGAAAAAACGGATTTTGGAGAATTTCTATGTTTTGAAAATCTCACCTATGTTCCTTATGATATGGAATTAATTGACATGGACATGTTAGATGGAAAAGAAAAGGAGATATTAAGAGAGTATAACCAAATGGTGTATGAAAAATTGTCCAAACATTTACAGGAAAATGTTAAAAAATGGTTAAAGAAATATCTCAATTGTTAAAAAAACAGTATTGTAAGTTTTTGTATATAGTGTTATCATCAGTGTTATCAAAATTGTATCACAATTGATGATAGCATTTTTTTGCCTATAAGGCAGAAGGGAGAGGTATATGAGAAAGGGAATGAAAAAGCTATGCAGTTCTGCCCTTAGCATTCTGTTAGCTTTGTCTATGGTAGTTCCGGGAGCAGGCGTTTATCACACAAATGTTAAAGCAGATGATGTTGTAGAAAAAACACAAACCGGAAATGATAACGGAAAGGATGACGGAAAAAGTATTAAAGGTGATTATTTCAGACAAAATATGGCAGTTTTGCTTAAGAATAATCAGCTAAAGACTAGCAATTCAGAAGTTACCCTTACTGAAAATGAAAAGGGAAAGGGTGTTCTTGTTTCAGGAAAAGATAAGGATATTTTAAATAGTGAAATCACAATTGATAAAAAGTTGAATTTTGACGGAAAAATTGTAGGAAGATTAAGTCTTGATGCCATAGCCGAAAGGGGAAGCGATATAACCGTTGGAGTTTTCGTTGATGGTGGAAGCAAACCAGTTGGAACTTTTAAATTATATAAACAAAGAAAGAAAAATGACTGGACATACACAAAGGACAGTTCAATTGATGTGTCAGGATTAAAACTTACAGGAGAACATACAGTTTCCCTTAAAGTATTATCTACATCAGCATCTAAGGTAAACTTCCTTATAAGAGCTGTGGAATTTGTTGAAAGTACCGTTCCTGTAATATACTTTAATATTAATGAAGAAGATGGAACCATTGCAGAAATGAATGCTTCAAGTGACCATTCAGTAGAGTGCTACGGGAGTATGACCATAAAGGTTCCGGATGGCTTTGTTTCTGAGTATACAGGCAAGGAAGTAACAGGTGGAACTTACAATATGGAATACATAAGAGGACGTGGAAATTCTACATGGGCTACTCCTAAAAAGCCATACAAGATTAAGCTTGATAAAAAAGCAGACCTTCTTGGAATGGGAAAGAATAAACACTGGGTATTGCTTGCTAACTATTATGATAACAGTCTTCTTAGAAATAAGATTACATATTGGTTAGGACAGCAGCTTAATATGGCATTTACTCCTAAAAGTGAACCTGTAGATGTTGTGATGAATGGAGAATATTACGGAAGTTATTTCCTGTCGCAGCAGGTAAGGGTAGGTAGCACAAGAGTAGATATTGATGATTTGGAAGAGTCGGAGGAAACAATGAACTCTACGGATCCTGCCATTATATCAGGAGGATATTTGATGGCACTTTCTCCATATGAGAGAATTGAACATCAGACATTTTCAACTAATAATAATGTTGAATTTAAGTTAGAAAGTCCTAAGTTTGAAGATTATTACAATGAAACACAGTTTAATTATATAAAGGATTATGTTCAAAAAACGGAAGATGCAATATACGGAAAGAATTTCAAGGATTCTAATGGAACATCCTATACGGAATATATGGATTTAAATGCAGCAGTATATTATTACTGGATGCAGGAATTCTCCATGAATGGGGATGGATTTGTTTCTCCAAGTACATATTTGTATAAACCAAGAAATGGAAAATTATATTTTGGGCCTCTTTGGGACTTTGATTATGTTGCCTGGGGTTCAACAGAATATTCCGGAAACTCTGTTACAGGCTGGAGCCGGAACACAAATATGTGGTTTGACAAATTGTTTGAAGATAAAACATTTGCCCGGGCTATAGTTGATGCATGGCCGTCAATAAAGGAAAAAGTTAATGAACTGATTATGCCGGGTGGTCAGCTTGACAAATACAAAGATGAGATGGTTAAGACAGCAGCATATAACTTTGAAAAATGGGGAATGTCAGATTTAGGACAGGATGATATGGAAGAAGATTCTAAGGGAAATAATTATCTGACTTACGACCAGGAAATAGAAAGGTTAAGAGGCTGGATAAAGGAAAGAACAGAATGGGTTGATAAGAATGTAGCATCTATTGTTCCACAGCCTTGTAAGGTTAAGTTTATGGCGGACAATAAGGTCATTGCTACAAAGGATGAATACATTGGAAAAACTATAAGCAGTTTTCCAACGGCACCTAAGAAAAAAGGCTATGTTTTTGCAGGATGGAATGCTCATTTCCATATGAATTTTAAAGAGTATTTAAGTTACATAGGTAGTACGGAAGAGGATTTGTCGGAATTTATGGAGCCTGAGGAAATAAAGAATCTTAAAAAGAACGGCTATGATTTTGACGGTGAATTTTCATCATCAGATATATTAGTTAAAGATACTACCCTTACTGCTAAATACATTTCTGAAAGGGAATATGTTAAGGAAAGAAAGATTATATTAAACAGAAAATACATGACACTGAACCAGTGGAGTGATGAAGGGGAAATAAAGGCAACAGTTATTCCTTTTGATGCAACAAACAGCGAAATACAGTGGTCATCATCTAATCCGGAAGTGGCAGAGGTTATGGATGGCAGTGTAACTCCTATAAAATCGGGAGATACAATAATAACAGCTAAAACCGCTAGTGGATTAACAGCTACCTGTAAAGTACATGTATGTACTGATGGGGAAAGCGACGAAATGCCTATGGAGGCATATTATGAATTTCCTGAATATGATTACACTATAGGAGTAAACGAATATAAGGATTTAGGAGTTAAATATCAACCGGAGAATGCAGTATTTGGTGAAAACTGCAAATTCCTTGTGGGAGATGATTCTGTTGTTGAAGTAAGTGATGGAGGCGTGGTTTATGGATTAAAGCCGGGAACAACCACAGTATATGCTTATACAAATAATGGAGATCCTATCAGATGTCAGGTAACAGTTGTTGACAAAAAAACAGCAGCTATTGGAAATGTATATACAGTTAAAAACTGCAAATACAAGGTTTTAACTAATAAAGATAAAAATAAAACTGTTATGTGTGTAGGGGCAAAGAACAGCAAGGTTAAAGCCGTAAATATACCTTCTAAGGTTAAAATTAAAAATGTCACATATAAGGTTATAAGCATAAAGGCAAAGGCATTCGCAAAAATGAAAAAATTAAAGAAGGTAACAATTGGTAATAATGTTTCCTTTATTGGAAAGTCAGCTTTTTATAACTGCAAAAATCTTACAAAGGTATATATTGGTAAAAAGGTAGAAATTATTTATCAGAACGCCTTTAAGGGAGATAAGAAACTTAAGAATATAACAATTAAGGCTAAAAGAGCTAAAATTAACAAAGGAGCTTTCAGCAAAATTTCAGGTAAGTCAGTATTTAAGGTACCTAAAAACTGTAAGGCATACTATAAGATTGTATTGGGAAAAAGCAGAAATATAAAATAATGTGGAAATACCATTTAGAAAGTATAAGACACACTAAAAAAAGATGATATAAGAACTGTCATGGGAGTAAAATACTGTGGCAGTTTTTAATTTTTCATAACATAAAAAAACATTGCATAAAATGTACAAAGTATAAGTTGTATAGAGGTTTTTTTGAAAGAATATATTGAAGAGAGGGTACTTGAAACATCTAATTACATTGTAGAAAACAATTCCACGGTAAGACAGTGTGCCAGACAGTTTGGAATCAGCAAAAGCACAGTACATAAAGACGTATCTGAACGTCTTCCGCAAATTAATCAGAGACTGGCAATTAAAGTAAGAGAGGTGTTAGACAAAAATAAAAAAGAACGTCACATACGTGGCGGTCTTGCAACAAAGGCTAAATATGAAAAAAATAAAAGCCTTAACTGATAAATCAGTAAGGCTGTTGTTTACGGGGGACCTAGTGGGAGTTTCACCCACTAGGTTGAGTATGAAAAACTTAAAATACGCCATTATAGGGTATGACGTATACAAACTATATGCACAAGCTCTTAGCACTCGCAAAAAGTACTTAATAACTTGTACAGTGTTTATAATAAAGGGTACTTATGAACAAAATATGAACAGAATGTAAAAGAATATCGAAAAAAGACGAAAAATACAAAAAAACATGAAAAAAAGTAAAAAACAGGTTGAAAAAGGACGATTTATCTGAAAAGGAAGGCAAAAAAACGGAAAAACATATCTAAAAAATGGAAATTTTTTAAAAATAAAACATATACAGAATGGGAAAAAGTTGTTATACTTTAGTTTAGTATGGATATTCTAAAATATATATAAGGATGAAAACAAAATTTTTTACACATAAGGAGCGTCAAATGTTTAACACAGATATTGGTATAGATTTAGGAACAGCAAGTGTATTGGTTTATATAAAAGGAAAAGGTGTTGTTTTAAAAGAGCCTTCAGTAGTTGCCATTGACAGAGATACTGACAAGATAAAAGCTGTCGGAGAGGAAGCCCGTCTTATGATAGGAAGAACTCCGGGAAATATAGTTGCCGTAAGACCTCTTAAGCAGGGAGTTATATCTGATTATTCAGTTACTGAGCAGATGATTAGATATTTTATTCAAAAAGCGGTAGGAAAACGTTCATATAAGAAACCACGTATATGTGTATGTATACCAAGTGGAGCTACAGAAGTTGAAACTAAGGCAGTACAGGACGCAGCTTTTCAGGCAGGAGCCAGGGAGGTCTTTGTGGTGGAAGAACCTTTAGCAGCAGCCATAGGCGCCGGCATAGAAATAAAGAAGCCTTGTGGTAACATGATTGTGGATATTGGTGGAGGAACTACCGATATTGCAGTTATTTCATTGGGAGGAACAGTAGTCAGCACATCAGTTAAAGTGGCAGGAGATGATTTTGATGAAGCTATTGTCAGATATATGAGAAAGAAACACAATCTTCTTATTGGAGAGAGAACTGCCGAAGAAATTAAAATTGGAATTGGTACATGCTATAACAAATCTGAAAATCAGAAAATGGAAGTAAGGGGAAGAAACTTAGTTACCGGTCTTCCAAAAACCATAGAAGTAACATCGGAAGAAACAGAAGAAGCATTAAGGGATGTTACAACAAGTATTATTGATGCAGTACACAGGGTTTTGGAACAGACTCCTCCGGAACTGGCAGCAGATATAGCAGTAAGAGGTATAGTTTTAACAGGCGGTGGTTGTCTTCTTAACGGACTGGATGAACTGATAGAGGCGAAAACCGGCATTAACACCATGACCGCAGAGGATCCTATGACGGCAGTTGCCATCGGAACCGGACAATATCTGGAATATATTGACGAGGAAAATTCAGAAAAATTAAAATAATAAATATTAATCTAAAGGCTGTCCCATTTTTGGACAGCCTTGTTAGGATAAGGAACATTAAATGAAAAATATCAGTGGATATGTAGAAAATATTACCTTTAGAAATGAGGACAACGGTTACACTGTTCTTACTTTATTAAGTGGAAAAAAGGAAATTAAGTGTACAGGAACTTTTGGATACATAGGTGAAGGTGAATATGTGGAAATAGAGGGAGAAGAGGTTTTTCATGATATTTATGGAGAACAGATTAAGGTTATTTCCTATGAAATAATTCCTGCTACGGATGAGTTCTCTATTAAAAAGTATCTGGGCTCAGGAGCTATTAAGGGCTTAGGTGCAGTTCTTGCAGACAGAATTGTGGAACGTTTTGGGGAAGATACCATCAGAATAATAGAAGAAGAACCGGAAAGATTAGCGGAAATAAGAGGAATAACCACCAGAAAAGCCATGGATATATGCAAGCAGGTTGAAGATAAGAAAGATATGAGAGATATTATGATTTTTCTTCAGGGCTACGGTATATCTCCGGCTTTGGCAAATAAAATATACACATTATATGGAACTAAGGTTTATGACATCATAAAAACCAACCCTTACCGTCTTGCAGATGATGTGGCAGGAGTTGGCTTTAAAACAGCAGATGAAATAGCAAGAAGGGCGGGAGTGGAAGTAAATGCCTCCGTCAGAATAAAAAGCGGTATGTGTTATGCCTTGGCAGATGCTTCTACCTCAGGTCATACCTATTTGCCAAAGGAACAGCTGGCACAAAGAACCATTAATCTTTTGGGACTTAGAGATCAGTACATGAGTGCTGACGGAACCTATAATATGGATTTGTTAGACAACTGCTTTACAGAACTGATTCTTGAAAAAAAACTGATTTTAAAAGAAATAGATGATGTTGAAGGGGTGTTTCTGTCAACTTTCTATTATACAGAACTGAATATTGCCAGAATGCTTTTAGAGCTTAATATAGAAACAACGGAAGATGACTATATTATGGGAATTAAGTTAGATACCATTGAAAAGCTGACAGGGGTTCAGTTAGATGAACTGCAAAGAAAGGCAGTTATTGAAACCCAGAATAATGGTGTTTCCGTTATTACCGGTGGTCCCGGAACAGGAAAGACCACTACTATTAATGCCATTATCCAAATGTTTGAAACAGATGGCTTAGAAGTGTCCCTTGCAGCACCTACAGGAAGGGCTGCAAAGAGAATGAGCGAGGCTACAGGGCATAAGGCAAGCACTATTCACAGACTGTTGGAAGTATCCGGTGGTGGTGATGAGGTAACAGCAGATGATTTGTCTGCAAGATTTGGACGAAACGAACAAAATCCTTTGGAAACAGATGTTATTATTGTAGATGAGATGTCCATGGTAGATACATTTCTTATGCATGCACTGTTAAAAGCCATTACCATTGGAACAAGAGTTGTTTTTGTGGGGGATGTAAATCAGCTGGCAAGTGTGGGACCGGGAAATGTTTTAAAGGATATTATTGATTCGGGACAGTTTAGCGTGGTTAAGCTGACGAAGGTGTTCAGACAGGCGGGAGAAAGTGGAATAGTTGTAAATGCCCACAAAATTAATGCAGGACAGCAGGTGGCGCTGGATAACAGTACCGGTGACTTCTTATATATAGAAAGAGAAAATGCACAAATGGCATTAAATGCAACTATTGGTCTTCTTAAAACAAAGCTTCCGGGATATGTAGGGGCAAAAGAACAGGATATTCAGGTTTTAACACCTATGCGAAACGGTATTTTAGGTGTCAATTCCTTAAATGAACAACTTCAGAAGTTTATTAATCCTCCTTCTCCTGATAAAAGCGAAAAGGAAATTGCAGGGACAATTTTCAGGGAGGGTGATAAGGTTATGCAGGTTAAAAACAATTATCAGCTTAGCTGGGAACAACGCTCGGCTTCAGGAAGAATATTTGATACCGGCAGTGGCATATTTAACGGAGATATGGGAATTGTTACTAAAATTAACAATACTACTAATTATATAGAAGTTGTTTTTGATGATGACAGATATGTAACTTATGATACAAAACAGGCAGAGGAATTGGAGCTGGCGTATGCCATTACAATACATAAGTCTCAGGGTAGTGAATATCCTGCAGTTATTATGCCTTTAGTTTCGGGAGTGCAGATGCTTATGACCAGAAATCTTTTGTATACAGGAGTTACCAGAGCAAAGAAGTGCGTGTGCATTGTAGGAAGAAAAGAAATGTTTGAAGCCATGATAGCTAATGAAGATCAGCATAAAAGGTATTCAGGACTTAAGTGGCAGATTATAAATTACTATAATGAGTAAAAGGGAATATATGAAAGAAAAATTAATGGGGATATTTTTTCCGAAGGTATGTCCGTTATGTGAGCGAGTAATAAAATCTTCTGGGGATGTTTGCGAAAAATGCGACATATCAAAGTTTCTTATAGGAAGAAATAGGTGCTATAAATGCGGAAAGCCTTTAAAAGGGAATGATGAAATATTATGTGGTGATTGCAGAAAAATTAATCATAATTTTGAAAAAGGCGTAGCCGTATTTGAATATAAGGAAGAAATGAAAGAGTCCGTTTACAGGTTTAAATATGGAAATCAGAAAGCATATGGAGATTTTTATGGGAAAATTGCAGCAGAAAAATATGGAGAATTACTTAAAAGGTGGCAGATAGATAAAATTATACCGGTTCCAATGTATGATAAGAAGAAACAAAAACGAGGATATAATCAGGCGGAAGAATTTGGAAACAGATTAGGTTTTTATACGGGAATAGAAACGGACAACAAAAGCCTTATCAGAATAAAGGACACAATACCTCAAAAGGGACTTAGCAATGAACAGCGCAAGATGAATATGTCAGATGCATTTGCAGTGGATGTTGAAAAAATCAGTAATTATAAAAATGTGCTTTTAGTGGATGATATATATACAACAGGAAGCACAATAGATGCCTGTAGCAAAATTCTTATTATGGCAGGAGTTGAAAAAGTCTATTTTGTGTGTATTGCAACGGGAATGGATAAATAAATTGAAAAAAGATTTCGAATTTGCTATTTTACTGTTGACGTAAAAAGGTTTAGATGTTATAGTTATATAGCAAAGAGAGGTCTTTTTTTTTTGCTCATATTACAAAAAGTGATAAAAAAAATACTCTCTGGGATGGATTAGATAGAATATAACGGAGGTGAATCTCATGAGAACAAGAATCACATTAGAATGCACAGAATGCAAGCAGCGTAATTACAATACTACTAAGGATAAGAAAACTCATCCGGACAGAGTAGAAACAAAGAAATATTGCAAGTTCTGTCAGAAGCATACATTACACAAAGAAACAAAATAGTTTTTTGGGAGGTAGAAACATGGCAGAAGCTAAAGCTAAGAAGAAAAGCTCTAAAACTAAGAGCTGGTGGACAGGTCTTAAAGCTGAATATGCAAAGATTATCTGGCCTACAAAGGCTTCTATAGTAAGACAGAGCGTTGTAGTAGTTATAATCACAACTATTCTTGGTATCCTCATTGGCATGATTGATCAGCTGATACAGTTTGGTCTTGATAAGATTATTGGATAATATAAGAATATAAGAGGTGATTAGATGTCAGAAGCAAAATGGTATGTTGTTCATACCTATTCAGGATATGAGAACAAAGTTAAAACTAATATCGAACAGTCAATTGAAAACAGAAAATTGCAGGATCAGATATTAGAAGTATCAGTTCCAAAACAGGAAGTGGTAGAATTGAAGAACGGCAAAAGAGAAGTTACTGAGAAGAAGCTTTTCCCTGGATATGTGCTTATTAATATGGTTATGAACGATGACACATGGTATGTAGTACGAAATACCAGAGGTGTTACAGGTTTCGTAGGACCAGGATCTAAGCCGGTTCCTCTTACAGCAGAAGAAATGGCTACTTTAGGTATTAAGACCGAAAGAGTCAATATTGATTTTGCGGAAGGGGATATGATTACTGTTATTGGAGGCGTATGGACAGGTACTGCAGGTACTATTAAGCGTATTGACGATAACAGACAGACAGTCACAATTAACGTGGACATGTTTGGCAGAGAAACTCCGGTAGAACTTAATTTCTCCGAAGTTAAAAAGATGAATTAAGACCATTTAAATATTGGTTTTAAGATAAAAGAAGAATGTTTCGTGGTGGTCACGAAGCAGTGGGAGGGATTCCCGATAATACCACAATAGGAGGTGCCGAAAAATGGCAAAGAAAGTAGAAGGTTACATTAAATTGCAGATTGAGGCTGGAAAAGCAACACCAGCTCCACCAGTTGGTCCAGCACTTGGACAGCATGGATTAAACATCGTTCAGTTCACAAAGGACTTCAACGCAAGAACAGCTGATCAGCCGGGAATGATCATTCCTGTTGTTATCACTGTTTACCAGGACAAGAGTTTTAGTTTTATTACAAAGACTCCACCTGCAGCAGTTTTATTAAAGAAAGCCTGCAAGATTCAGAAGGGTGCAGGAAACTCAATTAAGGAAACAGTTGCAACAATTTCAAAAGCTGATTTACAGCAGATTGCAGAAACAAAGATGAAGGATTTAAATGCGGCAACAGTTGAGGCTGCTATGAGCATGATCGCAGGTACTGCAAGAAGCATGGGAATCAAGGTTGAAGACTAATTTTCGTAAATGAAGGCATTGTTATCATACAATTGCATGAAACATTTTCGAAATGGCAGAGTCTGAGGAAGATTCTACTATAATAAAAATGAATTGAAAAGAACGTGGGAGGTATATCCGTTATTACCACGAGGAGGTTTAAATGAAGAGAGGTAAGAAGTATATTGAGGCAGCAAAGAATATTGACAGAGCTGCACAGTAT